>JAEXTU010000381.1 GCA_023453335.1 Pseudomonadota bacterium
GGGATGCAGTGCGCCACCATCGAGTACGCCCGCAACGTGCTGGGCCTGGAGGGGGCCAACTCCGAGGAGTTCGACCCCAACACCCCGCACCCGGTCATCTATCTGATGACCGAGTGGTTCGACTTCAAGAAGAAGTGCATCGAAAAGCGCGACGAGTGCTCGGAAAAGGGCGGCACCATGCGCCTGGGCGCATACCCCTGCGTGATCCGGCCCAAGACCCTGGCCGAGGCGGCCTACAAGGCCAAGGAGATTACCGAGCGCCATCGCCACCGCTACGAGTTCAACAAGGAATACTACGACCGCTTTGCGGCCGCGGGCATGACCTTCTCCGGCCTGTCCCCGGACGAGGCCCTGGTGGAGATGGTGGAGGTGGCCGACCACCCCTGGTTCCTGGGCTGCCAGTTCCATCCCGAGTTCAAGTCCCGGCCCATGAACGCCCATCCCCTGTTCCGGGAGTTCATCGCCGCGGCCAAGGCCAACGCCAAGCCGGGCAGGAAGAAGTAGGTGGCCCTGGTCCTTGACCCCGCCGGGCTGTATGCCCGCTCCTGCGACGGCCCCTTCGTCATCGCCGGGCCCTGCGTGCTGGAGAGCCGCGACCTGGCGGTGTCCACGGCCTGCGCCCTGGCGGAGATGGCCGGCCGGGTGGGCCTGCCCCTGGTGTTCAAGAGCTCCTTCGACAAGGCCAACCGCACCTCCATCGCCTCCTTTCGCGGCCCGGGCCTGGAGGAGGGCCTGCGCTGGCTGGAGGCGGCGGGCCGCGCCTCGGGCCTGCCGGTGCTCACCGACATCCACCTGCCGGCCCAGGCCGCACCCGTGGCCGAGGTGGCCAGTGTGCTCCAGGTGCCGGCCTTCCTGTGCCGCCAGACCGACCTCCTGGTGGCCGCGGCCCGCACCGGCCGGGTGGTGAACGTGAAGAAGGGCCAGTTCCTGGCCCCCTGGGACATGGCCCAGGTCACGGGCAAGCTGGCCGAGGCCACGGCCCCCGGGCCGGCCAGGGTCTGGCTCACCGAGCGGGGGGCCTCCTTCGGGTACAACAACCTGGTGGTGGACTTCCGGTCCATCCCCATCATGGCCTCTCTGGGGCATCCGGTGGTGTTCGACGCCACCCATTCGGTGCAGCTGCCCGGCGGTCTGGGCGGATCCTCGGGCGGCCAGCGCCAGTTCGTGCCGGCCCTGGCCCGGGCCGCGGTGGCCATGGGCGCGTCCGGCGTGTTCCTGGAGGTTCACCCGGACCCGGAGCACGCCCGGTGCGACGGCCCCAACTCCTGGCCCCTTGCCCTCGCCGATGCCCTGTTGCGCGACCTCAAGCAGGCCTGGGACGTGCGCTATGAATGCTAGTGCTAGGGAACGGGCGGCCCGGGTCAAGCTTCTGGTCCTGGACGTGGACGGGGTGCTCACCGATGGCGGGCTCTACTACGGCCCCGACGGCCAGGCCATGAAGCGCTTCCACGTGCAGGACGGGCTGGGCATCAAGCTGGCCCAGGCCGCGGGGCTGGTGGTGGCGGTTATCTCCGGCCTGGACTCCCCGGCGGTGGCCGCCCGGGTCAAGGACCTGGGCATAGAGGATTACCACGGCGGGCACCTGGCCAAGATTCCCCTGCTGGAGGGCATCTGCGCAAGGCACGGCCTGTCCCTGGAGCAGGCCGCCTTCCTGGGCGACGACTGGGTGGACGCTGGGGTCCTGTCCCGGGTGGGCCTGCCCATGGCCGTGGCCAACGCCCAGCCCGAGATCGTGCAGCGGGCGGCCTGGGTGTCGACCAAACCGGGCGGGCAGGGCGCGGTGCGCGAGGCCATCCGCTTCATCCTGGAGGCGCGCGGCCTGCTGGACGGCCTGTGGGCCGAGTGGGAGGGGCGGTGAAGCGGCTCATCTGGACCCTGGCCGTGCTGGCCGCCCTGTCCGTGGCCGCCTACGCGGCCTGGCATTTCTCCCGCCTGGCCCAGACCGCCCGCGAGGTGGCCAAGGCCGCCAAGGACACCCAGGTGGACGTGTCGGTACAGGGCCTCACCCTGTCCCAGGGCAAGGAGGGCAAGCTCTCCTGGACCCTGTCCGCCCAGAAGGCGGAATATCTCCAGGAACAGGGCCGGATCCGGGTGTACAATCCGCGCCTGGTCTATTATGCCGAGGACCGCAAGGGCCAGCGCCACGAGGTGGTGGTCAGCGCGCCCCAGGGCGAGGTGGACCAGGGCAAGGAAGAGGCCGACTTGGGGCCGGACGTGCGCATCGAGAGCAGCAACAGCACCATCACCGCGGACGCCCTGCACTATGCCGGGGCGGGCCGCACCCTGCGCCTGTCCGGCCATGTGTCCCTGGTCCACCACGAGTTGTCCATGAACGCCACCGAGGTGGTCCTGGACCTGAAAACCAACGAGATCACGGCCCGTGGCGGGGTGGTCGGCGTGCTCTACGCCGGCGGCCGGCCGCGGCACCAGGAGTAACGCCCGTGTCCATCCGTCACCTGTGTGCGGCCCTCTGCCTGCTGTTCATGGCGGCCGTCCCGGCCCGAGCCGCGGACCCTGCCAGGGCGGACCTGGCCAAGACCCCCACCAAGATCGAGTCCGACAGCATGCGCTACGACCAGTCCGCGGGCACCGTGGTGTTCGAGGGCAAGGTCCACGTGGACCGCCCCGACTTCCAGCTCTGGTCCAACCAGCTCACCGTGCATTTCTCGCCCCAGGCCAAGGGCGCCAGCAAGGACCAGAAGGCCGCTGGCCAGTCCCTGCCCGCCGACGCCGGCAAGATCGAGAAGATCGTGGCCGCCGGCGCGGTGCGCATCGAGCGCGACGGCAAGGTGGGCACCTGCGGCACCGCCACCTACCTGGTGCAGGAGGGGCTCTTCAGCATGGAGGGTGAGCCGGTGCTCAAGGACGGGGCCAACATCGTCACCGGCAAGGTGGTGAAGCTCTTTTTCAAGGACAACCGCTCCGAGGGCCTGGGCGGGGAGGGGCAGCGGGTGCAGGCCACCTTCAGCACCCCCAAGGGGCCCGCGGGAGAGGGCAAGTGAGCGAGGCGGTGCTGGCCGGCGACGTCCTGGTCAAGCGCTACGGCCACCGTGAGGTGGTGCACGAGGTCTCCCTGCGCCTGACCCAGGGCGAGGTGGTGGGCCTGCTCGGCCCCAACGGCGCGGGCAAGACCACCACCTTCTACATGCTGGTGGGCATCATCAAGCCCAACGCCGGCCGGGTCACCCTGGACGGCCTGGACCTGACCCGCCAGCCCCTGCACGAGCGTGCCCGCATGGGCCTGTCCTACCTGCCCCAGGAGAGTTCGGTGTTCCGCAAGCTCACGGTGCGGGAGAACCTCCAGGTGATCCTGGAGCACACCGCGCTCTCGGCCAAGGAGCAGCGGGAGCGCGCCGACGCCCTGCTCGCCGAGCTGGGAATCCTGCGCCTGGCCGACCAGCCGGCCATGCACCTGTCCGGCGGTGAGCGGCGGCGGCTGGAGATCGCCCGCGCGCTCATCCTGGATCCCAAGTTCATGCTCCTGGACGAGCCCTTCGCGGGCATCGACCCCCTGGCCGTGGACGACATCCAGGGCATCGTGCGCGGGCTCAAGTCCAAGGGCATCGGGGTGCTCATCTCCGACCACAACGTGCGCGAGACCCTGCGCATCTGCGACCGCGCCTACTTGGCCTTCGAGGGCCGCATCATCCTGGACGGCACCCCGGACCAGATCATCGCCGACGAGCGCGCCCGGCGCTGCTACCTGGGCGAAAGCTTCTGCATGTAGGGCCGCCCGGCCCGTTCCCCGTAGCCTGGCACTATCCTGGCATTCCTGTTGCAAGTGGCCGGCGCTTGTGCCATCATGAGCCCGGACTTGGTGGCCTGAGCCCGCGAACGGAGCGGCTTGCGGGCCGGACGTGAACTCCAACCGCGGCCGGAATGACCGGCCGCTTGCGCATGCGGGTGGCCATGGCCCTGGAACTCCGCCAACAGCTCAAGCTCAGCCAGCAACTGGTGATGACTCCCCAGTTGCAGCAGGCCATCAAGCTCCTCCAACTCTCCCGCCTGGAACTGGTGGACATGGTCCAGCAGGAACTCCTGGAAAATCCGCTCCTGGAGGAGCGCCAGGAGGAGGAAGGCGGCGACGTCCGCAGCCGCGACACCACCGACGACGATCTGCGCGAGACCCCGGCGCCCGCCGTGGCCGAGCCCTCCCGCGACGAGACCCTGCAGCGCGACCTGACCAAGAACGCCGACTGGGAGGACTACCTGGGCGAGTTCTCCTCCCTGGGCCGAGCTTCCCAGATGCGGGAGAGCGAGATACCCGAGGAGGGGCTCTCCTTCGAGGCCCGGCTCTCGGCCAAGCCCTCCCTGCCCGGCCATCTGCTCTGGCAGTTGCGCCTCTCCGATCTCGCTCCCGAGGAGATGGAGATCGGCGAGCACGTCATCGGCAACCTGGACTCCATGGGCTATCTCAAGGCCACGGCCCAGGAAATCGCCGAGGCCACCGGCCAGACCGTGGAGAAGGTGGAGGCGGTCATCGGCGCGGTACAGATCTTCGACCCCCTGGGCGTGGCCGCGCGCACCCCGCAGGAATGCTTGCTGGTGCAGATCAAGGCCCTGGGCTACGACCGCGACCCGGTGCTGGTGGAACTGGTGCGCGAGCACCTGGAGGACCTGGAGAAGCGCCGCTACAAGCCGCTCATGCGCAAGTTCCGGCTCACCTTGGAGGACATCAAGGAATACCTGGACCTCATGTCCACCCTGGACCCCATGCCCGGGGCCTCCTTTGGCAGCGAAGAGCCGCAGTATGTGAGCCCCGACGCCTACGTCTACAAATATGACGAGGAATGGGTCATCATGCTCAACGAGGAGGGCCTGCCCCGGCTGGCCCTGTCCCCGGTGTACGCCCAGAGCATCGGCGGGGCGGGCGGCAAGGACAAGGAATACATGCAGGACAAGATGCGCTCCGCAGTTTGGCTCATGAAGAGTCTTTACCAGCGGCAACGCACGCTTTATAAGGTAGTGGAGAGCATTGTGAAGTTTCAGCGGGAATTCTTCGAGAACGGGGTGACCCGTTTGCGCCCGCTGATCCTCAAGGACGTGGCCGAGGACATCAGCATGCACGAATCCACGGTCTCCCGCATCACTACCAGCAAGTATCTGGCGACCCCCCACGGCATCTTCGAGCTCAAGTTCTTCTTCAACAGCGCCCTGGAGCTGGACGACGGCTCCATGGTGGGCTCGGAGAGCGTCAAGGCCCTGATCAAGAAGTACATCGACGAGGAAGACCCGCACCACCCCCTGTCCGACGACAAGCTGGCCGACGACCTCAAGGAGCGGCTCAAGGTGAACATCGCCCGCCGCACCGTGGCAAAGTACCGCGGGGCCCTGGGCATCCCCTCGTCCTCCCGGCGCAAACAAGTCTTCTAGACGCGCCGGCCCCCCCCGAGAATCCCGCGGCCTTTGCGCCGCGTGCACACCAAGGAGGAGACCATGAATATCACCTTCACCTTCAAGAACTTCGAACCTTCCGACCACCTGAAGAAGTACGCCCAGAAGAAGTTCGAGAAGCTGCTCAAGTTCGCCGCGCCCAAGAGCGAAAATGCGGCCGTGCAGATCAATCTCTCGGTCGAGAAGTTCCGCCAGATGGCCGAGGTCGCCATCGTGGCCGACAGCATCAACATCTCCGGGTATGAAGAAAGCGAGGACATGTACTCCACCATCGACCTGGTTCTGGACAAGCTGGAGGCCCAGCTGCGCAAGACTCGCGAGAAGGTCAAGGACCGCCGCAAGCGGGCCGAGCGCGGCGCAGTCAACGTGGACTTTGTGAGCTTCCTGGCCACCGACGCCGGGGAGCGGGAAAAGGTCATCGAGGAGAGCGATTCCTACGATCCCATGCCCATGTCCGTGGAGGAGGCCGCCGAGCAGCTGGACAGCCTGAACTACGAGTTCCTGGTGTTCCAGAACGCGGAGAGCGAACGCATCAACGTGATCTACCGCCGCAAGGAAAACGTGTACGGCCTTATCGACCCGGGGTTCTAGGATGAAGCTCGCCGATTTCCTGGATCGGGACTTGGTGTTGCCGGATTTGGCGGCCAAGACCAAGACCGAGGTCCTGGCCGAGCTGGTGGCCGCACTGAGCCGCAAGCTGCCCGGCCTCGATGCGGACAAGACGCGCCAGGTGCTCCTGGAGAGGGAGCACCTGGGCACCACCGGCATCGGGGACGGGGTGGCCATCCCGCACGGCAAGATGGAGGACCTCCAGGAGATCGTCCTGGTGGTGGGGCGCAGCCGCAAGGGCGTGGACTTCGACGCCCTGGACTTCAAGCCCTGCACCATCTTCTTCCTGGTGCTCGCGCCGGAACAGGTGGCCGGGACGCACCTGCGCATCCTGGCCACCATCTCCCGGCTGCTGCGGGACGAGAACTTCCGCCGCTCCTTCCTGGCTGCGGCCGACCGCGACGAACTGTGGAGGCTCCTGGCCGCTACGTAAACCCGTGTTGCCGGCCCCTCCGGCCGCACGCCCGGAGGGGCGATGGACAAGCGCGACTTCCCGGTCATCCTCCTGTCCGGCCTGTCCGGGGCGGGCAAGAGCACGGCCATGAAGGTCTTCGAGGACCTGGGCTTCATCGCCGTGGACGGCCTGCCCCCGGACCTGGCGCCCGGGCTGGCCGCCCTGTTCCAGAGCCAGCAGGAGGCCCACCACAAGGGCCTGGTCATGGGCCTGGACGTGCGCAGCGACCACTTCCGGGAGGACTTCCGCGCGGCCATGTCCGGGCTCAGGGAGCAGGGCATCGCCCCCCGGGTGGTGTTCATCGAGTCCCGGCCCACGGTGCTGCGGCGGCGCTATGCCTCCACCCGCCGACCCCATCCCCTGGAGTCCGGGGACCGGGACCTGGACCGCGCCCTGGACGCCGAGCGGGAGCTGCTCCGGCCGGTGCGCGACGCGGCCGAACTGGTGGTGGACACCTCGGACTATTCCATTCACGACCTGCGCCGCCATCTCCAGGAGCGCTGGGAGTTCGTGCGGGAGCGGCGCACCGGGCTCAAGGTCTACCTCCTGTCCTTCGGGTTCAAGTACGGCCAGCCCACCGAGGCGGATCTGGTCTTCGACCTGCGCTTTTTGCCCAACCCCTATTTCGACGAGTCCCTGCGGCCCTTGTCCGGCCGCGACCAGGCGGTGGTGGACTATGTATTCCGCACCCTTGAAGGCCGGGAGTTCCGCACCCGCCTCCTGGATTTCCTGAACTACCTCCTGCCCCTCTACCAGGCCGAGGGCCGCTACCGTCTGACCATCGCGGTGGGCTGCACCGGCGGCCGCCACCGCTCGGTGGCCACGGCCGAGGCGGTTTTTGACTCCCTGGTGAAGTCGGGGTATGTGGTCAACCTTGAGCATCGCCATATTGAACTGGGTTGACGGCCGGTTGCGCCGGGATTTGGACAGAAGAGCATGAGCACGAGAGACGAGAAGCAGGTGGGGATCGTGTTGGTCACCCACGGCAACTATGGCCAGAGCCTGCTGGACGCGGCCCAGGTCATTCTGGGGGCGCAACCCGGCTGCGCTGCGGTGGGCGTTGACATCTCCCTGGAGGTGGGGGAGATTTTGGCCAATATCCGGGAGGCCGTGCAGAAATCGGACCTGGGGGGCGGGGTGCTCATCCTCACCGACATGTTCGGCGGCACCCCCACCAACCTCTCCCTGTCCCTGCTCGGCACCGGCCGGTTGGAAGTCATGACCGGGGTCAACCTGCCCATGCTCCTCAAGGTCATGGGCTCGCGGACCACGTCGCTGGGCAAGCTGTCCCAGGACGCCAAGACCGCGGGGTGCCAGGGCATCGTGGTGGCCGGTGAGCTTTTGCGCAGCAAGGTGGCCGAGACGAAATGAACGGACGCTCCATGTTCTGGGTGCGCATAGACAACCGCCTGATCCACGGCCAGGTCATCGAGGCCTGGCTGCCCTTCACCAAGGCGCGCACTCTGGTGGTGGCCAACGACGACCTGGCCAAGGACTCCCTGCGCCAGGAGATCATGGGCCTGGCCATCCCGCAGGGGGTGGACGCCCGCTTCGTGCCGGTGGCCGACACCCCGTCTTTCATGCGCTCCCGCTGGGGCGCGGACCTGGAGCCCAACGCCCTGTTCCTCTTCGCCAACTGCGCCGACGCCCGCATCGCCCACCAGGGTGGCATGGCCATTCCCCGCCTGAACATCGGCAACCTGCACTACGCCCCGGGCAAGCAGCAGATCTGCCCCCACGTGGCGCTGTCCGAGGATGACCGCCGCTGCCTGCACTATTTCATGGACAGCGGGGTCAAGCTGGACTTCCGCTGCGTACCCAACGAACCCATCCAGATGGACCAGACATGGTAGACGTCGCCTACCCCTCCCTGGCCGGCCTGGCCGTCATCGCTTTTTTTTTGCCCTTTTCACGCTGCTGCGCTTCGGCATAAACATCGGCATCCTTGAGCGGCCCCTGGCCCAAGGCCTGATCTTCGGCCTCCTGGCCGGCGACCTCACCCTGGCCCTCAAGGTTTCGGTCATCTTCGAGTTGTTCTGGCTGGACCTCATCCCGGCCGGCACCTACATTCCGCCCAACACCGCTGCCTCCAACCTGGCCTGCCTGACCCTCATGCACGCCTTCGGCCTGGCCACCCCGAGCGAGGCGGTGTTCCCCATCCTGCTCTGCCTGCCCCTGGGCTGGATCGGAGCCCGGCTGGAGGACTTCCTGCGCGCCCGCCAGAACGCAGCCTACGACGCGCTCCAGGCCTGGGCCCGGGGGGACCGGCCGGTGCGCCTGGGCCGGATCATCGTGGAGGGTATGGCGCAGAACGGGGTGGCGCATTTCCTGTTCTTCTTCGCCGCAGTGCTGGCCCTCATCAGCCTGGTGGGCCTCTTGCGCACCTGGGGGCTCCTGCAACCGCCTCAGGGCCTTTTCACCTGGGGCCACTTGTGGGTGGCGGCCAGCTTCGGGGGCATCCTCTCCCTGCGTTCCCTGCGGGCCTACGGCGCCCTGGCCGGGGGAGTGGCGGTGGTGCTCCTGGTGAGTTTGTTTTATCTTCAATGATTCACCATAAATAAAGAATAATTGCAAGAGGGGGCTCACCCCCTTGGCAGGTGCGGACCATTGTGCTATTTGGCACAAACTTTTCCCGGTAATCCACCAAAAACATCCCTTGAGGAGGTCCCCATGTCCGTTCTCGTCATCGGTCACATGAATCCCGACACGGATTCCATCACTGCGGCCATCGCCATCGCCGACCTGAAAAGCAAGCTGGGCGTCGAGGCCAAGGCCGTGGCCCAGGGCGCGGTTACCCCCGAGTCCAAGTTCGTGCTGGACAAGTTCGGCCTGGCCGCCCCCGAGGTCGTGACCTCGGTCGAGGGCAAGAAGGTCATCTTGGTGGACACCACCGAGCGCGCGCAGCTGCCCGCCGACTTGGACAAGGCCGAGATCCTGGGCGTGGTCGACCACCACAAGCTGGGCGACGTGACCACCTCCTCCCCGCTGGAGATGTGGGTCTGGCCCGTGGGCTGCACCGGCACCGTGATCAAGGCCATGTACGACTTCTTCAAGGTCGAGATGCCCAAGAACATCGCCGGCGCCGTGCTCTGCGCCATCCTGTCCGACACCGTGATGTTCAAGTCCCCCACCTGCACCCCGCAGGACAAGGCCGCGGTCGAGGCCCTGGCCAAGATCGCCGGCGTGTCCGACTACATGGCCCTGGGCATCGAGATGTTCAAGGTGAAGTCCGCGGTGGCCGGCACCCCCATGCGCGACCTGGTGTTCCGCGACTACAAGGACTTCGACATGGGCGGCGTGAAGCTCGGCATCGGCCAGCTCGAAGTGGTGGACCTGGGCATCCTGGCGCCCTACAAGGACCAACTGTTCGAGGAGATCAAGAAGGTCAAGGCCGAGAAGAAGAACAA
>JAEXTU010000412.1 GCA_023453335.1 Pseudomonadota bacterium
GGTATTAGGCGGAGAGATACAGGGCTTGACGTTTTCCGCCTTCATCCCTATGAATTGCTCCTTTTTCCCGCCCCGCTGCGGGCGGCAAACCGACGCCGAGGACCGAGCATTGGCCAAGAAGAAGAACGGTTCCCCCCTGGAGCGCTGGACCGTGGAGCAGTCCGCGGAGACCTACGGCATCCGCAACTGGGGCGCGGGCTATTTCGACGTGTCCGAAACCGGGGACGTGGTCATCACCCCCATCCTGGGCAACCGGGAGGTGAAGGTATCCATCCCGGACATCATCGCCGGGATCAAGGACCGCGGCCTGGACATGCCGGTGCTGTTGCGCATCGAGAACATCCTGGACTCCCAGATATCCCACCTGCACGAGTCCTTCCGCAAGGCCATCGCCAGCCAGGGCTACCAGGGCGACTACCGCGGGGTATTCCCCATCAAGGTGAACCAGCAGCAGCAGGTGCTGGAGGAGGTCGCCAAGTTCGGCTCGCGCTACCACCACGGCCTGGAGGCCGGGTCCAAGGCCGAGCTCATCGCCGCCCTGGCCATGCTGCGCGACCCCGAGGCGCTGCTCATCTGCAACGGCTACAAGGACCGCACCTTCATCGACCTGGGGCTCTACGCCTGCAAGATGGGCTTCAAGTGCTTCTTCGTGGTGGAGATGCCCGCCGAGCTGGACCTGATCCTCGCGCGCTCCCGCGCCCTGGGCATCAAGCCGCTGCTGGGCGTGCGCCTCAAGCTCTCCTCCAAGGCCGGCGGCCACTGGGTGGAGTCCGGCGGCGACCGCTCCATCTTCGGCCTGTCCACCTCCCAGGTGGTGGACGTGGTGGACCGGCTGCGCAAGGAGGACATGCTCGACTGCCTGAAGCTGCTCCACTACCACCTGGGCTCCCAGATCCCCAACATCCGCGACATCCGCTCCGCGCTCCTGGAGGCCACCCGCTTCTACGCCGGCCTGGTGGACGAGGGCGCGGCCATGGGCTACCTGGACCTGGGCGGCGGCCTGGCCGTGGACTACGACGGGTCCCACACCAATTTCACCAACTCCCGCAACTATTCCCTGGAGGAGTACTGCACCGACGTGGTGGAGGCGGTCATGGCCACCATGGACGAGCGGGAGATGCCCCACCCCACCATCGTCACCGAGTCCGGCCGCGCCCTGGTGGCCTACTATTCGGTGCTGCTCTTCAACGTGCTGGACGTGACCACCTTCGAGGCCGATCCCCTGCCCCAGGTCCTGGCCGAGGTCGAGCCCGACGTGCTGCACAACCTGTTGGCCGCGGCCAAGAGCCTGTCCGTGCGCAACGTGCAGGAGTGCTTCAACGACGCGCTCTACTACCGCGACGAGGCGAGGGCGCTGTTCAAGGTGGGCCAGATCACCCTACGCCAGCGCTCCCGGGCCGAGGACATGTTCTGGCGCATCGTGCAGGACATCGCCCGGCTCACCCGGGATTTGAAGCGCGTGCCGCACGACCTGCTGGACATCGACGTGGCGCTGGCCGACATCTACTACTGCAATTTCAGCGTGTTCCAGTCCGTGCCCGACGCCTGGGCCATTGACCAGCTCTTCCCGGTGATGCCCGTGCACCGGCTGAGGGAAGAGCCCAAGCGCCTGGCCGTGCTGGCGGACATCACCTGCGACTGCGATGGCAAGATCGACCGCTTCATCGACCTGCACGGCCTGGGCCGCGCCCTGCCCCTGCACGACTACAGGGAGGCCGAGGAGTACTACCTCGGCGTGTTCCTGGTGGGCGCGTACCAGGAGACCCTGGGCGACCTGCACAACCTGCTGGGCGACACCAACGTGGTCACCATCCGGGTGGACGCGGACGGCGACTACGACTTCGTGCGCGAGGTGGAGGGCGACAGCGTGGGCGACGTGCTCACCTACGTGGAGTACGACCCCAAGACCCTGCTCGCCCAGTTCCGCAACACCGCCGAGCGCGCGGTGCGCAAGGGCCGCATCACGGCCAACGACCGCAGCGACATCTTGCGCGTGTTCAAGTCCGGCATGCGCGGCTACACCTACTTCAAAGATTAACGGCCCCCGTTTTCAAGGAGGCATCCCATGGCCAGAGTCCTCGTCATCGGCGCCGGCGGCGTGAGCCAGGTGGCGGTCCACAAGCTCGCCTCGGCCCCCGAGGTCTTCACCGATATCTGCCTGGCGTCCCGCACCAAGTCCAAGTGCGACAAGATCGCGGCCATGCTCCCCCGGCCCATCCGCACCGCGGCCGTGGACGCCGACAACGTGCGTGAGACCGTGGCCCTGATCCGCGATTTCAAGCCCGACCTGCTGGTCAACGTGGCCCTGCCCTACCAGGACCTCCACCTCATGGACGCGTGCCTGGAGACCGGGGTGCACTACCTGGACACCGCCAACTACGAGCCCCTCGACGTGGCCAAGTTCGAGTACTCCTGGCAGTGGGCCTACCAGGAGCGGTTCAAGGAGCGCGGCATCATGGCGCTGCTCGGCTCGGGCTTCGACCCGGGCGTGACCAACGTGTTCACCGCCTATGCGGCCACGCACCACTTCGACAGGTTCACCCGCCTGGACATCCTGGACTGCAACGCCGGCGACCATGGACAGCCCTTTGCCACCAACTTCAACCCCGAAATCAACATCCGCGAGGTCACGGCCAACGGCCGCTTCTGGGAGAATGGCCAGTGGGTGGAGACGAGGCCCATGGAGAAGTCCCGCACCTACGACTTCCCGGCGGGCATCGGCAAGAAGAAGCTCTACCTGCTCTACCACGAGGAGCTGGAGTCCCTGGCCAGGCACTACCCCAGCCTCAAGCGCGCCCGGTTCTGGATGACCTTCTCGGACAACTACCTGAAGCACCTGGAGGTGCTCCAGAACGTGGGCATGACCCGCATCGACCCGGTCATGTACCAGGGCCGGGAGATCGTGCCCATCCAGTTCCTCAAGGCCCTGCTCCCGGACCCGGCCTCCCTGGGGCCGCTCACCAAGGGCAAGACCTGCATCGGCTGCTGGATTCGTGGGACCAAGGGCGGCAAGAAGCGCAGCTACCACGTGTACAACGTGTGCGACCACCAGGAGGCCTACAAGGAGACCGGGGCCCAGGCCATCTCCTACACCACCGGCGTGCCCGCGGCCATCGGCGCGCTCCTGATGGCCACCGGGAAGTGGATGCAGCCCGGGGTCTGGAACATGGAGCAGATGGACCCCGACCCGTTCATGGCCGAGCTGAACCGCCGCGGTCTGCCATGGGTCGAGAACTTCTCGTAGGGCTCGACCTGGCCGCGG
>JAEXTU010000428.1 GCA_023453335.1 Pseudomonadota bacterium
CCGCGGCCAAGCGCCTGCTGGTGGGCCGGGTGGGCATCGACATGATCGCCGGCCCCTCGGAGATCGTGATCCTCAGCGACGGCTCGGCCGACCCGGCCTGGCTGGCCGCGGACCTGTTGTCCCAGGCCGAGCACGACCCCCTGGCCTCCTCCATCCTGGTGACCCCCAGCAAGGAGGCCGCGGCCGCGGTGCGCGTCGAACTGGAAGCCCAGCTCAAACTCCTGCCCCGCGGCGAGATCGCGGCCAAGTCCCTGGCCGAGTGGGGGGCGGTGGTGGTCACCCCGGACCTGGACGCGGCCATCGAGGTGGTCAACACCCTGGCCCCCGAACACCTGGAGCTGGCCCTGGCCGACCCCTGGCCGGCCCTTACCC
Source organism: Pseudomonadota bacterium (assembly GCA_023453335.1). Lineage (GTDB taxonomy): Bacteria > Desulfobacterota > Desulfovibrionia > Desulfovibrionales > Desulfovibrionaceae > UBA6814. The sequence goes on from JAEXTU010000428.1 coordinate 373, forward strand.
GCATCCGCCACGCCGGCGCGGTGTTCATGGGCCACCACAGCCCGGAGCCGGTGGGCGACTATTTCGCCGGCCCCAACCACGTGCTGCCCACCCTGGGCACGGCCCGGTTCTCCCAGGCCCTGTCCGTGGAGAACTTCCGCAAGAAGACCAGCATCATCGCCACCTCCCGCTCCTTCGTGGCCGAGCACGGAGCCAAGATCGCCCGCCTGGCCAGGCTGGAAGGGCTGGAGGCCCACGCCCGCTCGGTGGAGAGCCGGCTCAAGGAAAGGAGGTAGCCATGCAGGTCGTCAGAGAGACCGCCCTCACCCAGTTCCCCCTGCGCTCACGGGGCAAGGTCCGGGACATCTACGAGACCGGTCCGGACACCCTGCTCATCGTGACCACCGACCGCATGAGCGCCTTTGACGTGGTCATGAACGAGCCCATCCCGCACAAGGGGGTGGTGCTCAACAAGATCACGCTCTTCTGGATGGAGAAGTTCGCCTCCCTGGTGGACAACCACATCCTGGCCGCGGACCCCAAGGACTTCCCCAAGGCCCTGGCCCCCCACGCCGATCTGCTGGAGGGCCGGGCGGTGCTGGTGCGCAAGGCGAGGCCCCTGCCCATCGAGTGCATCGTGCGCGGGTTCATCACCGGCTCGGGCTGGAAGGACTACCAGAAGACCGGCCAGGTCTGCGGCCACACCCTGCCCGCCAACCTCCAGGAGTCGGAGAAGCTGGCCACGCCGCTCTTCACCCCCTCCACCAAGGCCGACCTGGGCCAGCACGACGAGAACATCACCCTGGAGGCGGCCCAGGCCATGCTCGGCCCGGATCTGTCCGGCCAGGTGGAGAAGCTGGCCCTCAGCATCTACGGCCAGGGCCGGGACTTTGCCGCCACCCGGGGCATCCTCATCGCGGACACCAAGTTCGAGTTCGGCCTGGTGGGTGACAAGCTCCTGCTCATCGACGAGGTACTCACCCCGGACTCCTCCCGGTTCTGGCCCGCGGCGGGCTTCGCCCCGGGCAAGTCCCAGCCGAGCTTCGACAAGCAGTACCTGCGCGACTGGCTCTCGGCCCAGCCCTGGGGCAAGACCCCGCCGCCCCCGGCCCTGCCCGCCGAGGTCGTGAAGCAGACCCGAAACAAGTACCTGGAGGCCTACGAAATCCTCACCGGCGAGCATCTGGGCTTGTAGGCCGCGCCATGCCGGTTCCCTTCAACGACCTCAAGGCCCAGCTCGCGCCCCTGGAGGCCGAGCTGCGCGCAGGCTTCGAGCGGGTGCTGGGCCGGGGCTGGTTCCTGGCCGGTCCCGAGGTGGCGGCCTTCGAGGCCGAGTTCGCGGCCTGGCTGGGCCTGCCCCAGGCAGTGGCCCTGAACAGCGGCACCGACGCGCTCAGCCTGGGTCTGCGCGCCCTGGGCCTCGGCCCCGGGGACGAGGTGGTGCTGCCCGCGCTCACCGCGCCGCCCTGCTGGCACGCGGTGCTGGCCGCGGGCTGCGTGCCGGTGTTCGCGGACGTGGACCCGGCCGCCTGCCTGCTGGACCCGGCCGCGGTGGACGCCGCTATCGGCCCGCGCACCCGGGCGGTGATGGCCGTGCACCTCTACGGCCTGGCCTGCGACCTGGACGCCCTGGCGGCCCTGTGCCGGGAGCGCTCCCTGCTCCTGGTGGAGGACTGCGCCCAGGCGCACGGGGCCACCTACCGCGGGAAAAAGGCCGGGACCCTGGGCGACCTGGCGGCCTTCAGCTTCTACCCCACCAAGAACCTGGGCGCCCTGGGCGACGCCGGGGCCGTGGCCTGCGCCGATCCGGCCGTGGCCCAGCGCCTGGCCATGCTGCGCCAGTACGGGGAGCGCATTCGCTACTCCGGGGAGATGCCCGGGGCCAACAGCCGCATGGACGAGTTGCAGGCGGCCTTCCTGCGCGCCCGCCTGGCCCGGCTGGATGAGGACATCGCCGAGCGGCGCAGCCTGGCCGCGGCCTACGCCGCGGGCCTGGCCGGCCTGCCCCTTGCCCTGCCTGCCGCGGCCACGGGCCGGGAGCACGCCTTCCATCTCTACGTGGTGCGCACCCCCCGGCGCGACGCCCTGGCCGCGCACCTCAAGGCGCAGGGCATCGGCACCGCGGTGCACTACCCCCTGCCCGGCCACCAACAGCCCCTGTTCGCCACGGGCCAGGCCCGATGCCGGGCCGGGGTCATGCCCCATACCGAGCGGCTGTGCGGCGAGATCCTGTCCCTGCCCTTCTACCCGGGCATGGGCCGGGCCGCGGTGGACCAGGTCTGCGCCGCGGTGCGGGCCTTTTTCGCCTGACCCCTTGCCTCGCGCGCCCGGGTGCTTAGGTTGCAGCCATGAATGAATCCCTCGCCGTCCTCCTGGTCGTGGTCCTCTGGGTGGTCCTCAAC
>JAEXTU010000005.1 GCA_023453335.1 Pseudomonadota bacterium
AGTCCGGGGAGTGCAATCGTAACAAAGGGATTTCCCAGGAGATGCTGGCATTTCCTCCAGGGGTATGCTAGGGGTTGGGGGGAGAATTCTCCAGTGAGGAGGACACCGTGGACAGCTATTATGATCCGGCGGACCTGCTGAAGTTCGGAGACATCGGCAAGGAGGCCCCGGAACTGGCCAAGGCCTTTTTCGACTACTACGGCAAGACCTTTGCCGAGGGCGCGCTGAGCGTGCGGGAGAAGAGCCTCATCGCCCTGGCCGTGGCCCTGGCCGTGCAGTGCCCCTACTGCATCGAGGCCTACACCAAGGCCTGCCTGGAGCAGGGCTCCACCGTGGAGGAGATGACCGAGGCCGCCCACGTGGTCACGGCCATCCGCGGCGGCGCCTCCCTGGTGCACGGCATGCAGATGCGGCGCGCGGCCGAGAAGCTGTCCATGTAGGGAGTGGGCGGTGGCTGGACCGGACGCCGCGGGAGCGGCCCGCCTGGAAGGGGTGGCCCCCTTTGCCCGCACCCTGGAGGCGCAGGGGCTGGCCCTGGTGCGCGCTGCGGCGCTCACCCTGCAGGTGAACGTGGGGCTCCTCTGCAACCTGGCCTGCCGCCACTGCCACCTGGAGGCCGGGCCCGCCCGCACCGAGGTCATGTCCGCCCAAACCATGCGCCAGGTGGTGGAGCACGCCCGGCGCCACCGCTACGCAGCCATCGATGTGACCGGCGGCGCGCCGGAGCTGGCGCCGGGCATCGCCGGGTTCATGGCCGAACTGGCCCCCCTGGCCGACCGGGTCATGTTCCGCACCAACCTCCTGGCCCTGGACCGGGAGGAAAGCCAAGAGCTCCTGGACGTGCTGGTGCGCAACAAGGTGGCCCTGGTGGCCTCCCTGCCCTCCCTGTCCGCGTCCCAGGCCGAGTCCCAGCGGGGGGCCGGGGTGCTGGACCGGAGCCTGGCCATGCTGCGCCGGCTCAACATTCTGGGGTATGGCCAGGAGGGTTCGGGCCTGGACCTGGACCTGGTGTCCAACCCCGCGGGCGCGTTCCTGCCCCCGGCCCAGGCCGCGGCCGAGCGCCGCTTCAAGGCCGACCTGGCCCGGCGGCACGGCATCGCCTTCAACCGGCTGTATGTCTTCGCCAACGTGCCCCTGGGACGCTACCGCCGCTGGCTGGAGGCCTCGGGCAACTACGCGGGGTACGTGCAGCGGCTGGCCGACGCCTTCAACCCCTGCACCCTGGCCGGGCTCATGTGCCGCAGCCTGGTGTCCGTGGGCTGGGACGGCCGGCTCTACGACTGCGATTTCAACCAGGCCGAGGGCCTGCCCATGGGCGGCGTGCCCCGGCACATCTCCGACCTGGACGGCCCGCCGGCCGCCGGGGAGCGCATCGCGGTGGGCGACCACTGCTATGCCTGCACCGCGGGCGCGGGCTTCACCTGAGGCGGGGCCATCGAGAACCGGGACGGTTCGTGAGCAGCACATGATCCAGAAACTGCGCTGGGATCCCTGCCTGGAGACGGGCATCGAGGAGATCGACTGGGAACACCGCCGGCTCCTCAACATCGCCAACCGTCTGCTCGACGCCATTGGCAAGGGCAGGGGGGAGGCGGTCATGCAGCCGGTGATCCGGGACCTCGCCCGCCATGCCGAGGATCACTTCACCAACGAAGAGAAGTACATGCGCGACATGGGCTACCCCGAGATCAAGGAACATGTGGTGGAGCACGGACAGATGCGGCGAAGCCTGGAGGCGTTCGTCGACGCCCTGGAATCGGACCAGCCGCCCGGGGCCAAGGACCTGTCGGCCCTCATGTCCCACTGGCTGCTGGACCACATCCTGAAGACCGACAAGAAGTACGCCGTGTTCAGCCGGGAGAGCCTGGGCAAGGGCGCCTGCTAGCCGGCTGGCCGGACAAGAAAGTGCCTGGTTGTATTCCGGGCAACCTGCCTCCCGATGCCAAAGAGGCCACGGCAGCCGCCAATTCCGTGCCTTCCTGGGTCAATCCGGGGAAGAGCTTTCATTTTCCTGGATTTTTCGCTAGGGTGCGCCGAAACCTCGGACCAGGGCAGCCATGACCAAGCAGCTCGTGCTCGTGGGTGGCGGCCACGCCCACCTCATGACCCTCCTCCATATTCCGGTCTTCCGGGACAAGGGGTATGGCGTCACCCTGGTCAGCCCCTCCCCCTTGCATTACTACTCGGGCATGGGCCCGGGCCTGCTGGCCGGAACCTACCGGCCGGAGCAGGTGCGCTTTCCCGTCCGGGAGATGGCCGAGTCCGGCGGCGGGGAGTTCCTGCAGGACGCGGTGGTGGGCCTGGACCCGGCCAGCCGCACCCTGCGCCTGGCCTCGGGCCGGAACCTGGGCTACGACGTGGTGTCCTTCAACACCGGCAGCCGGGTGGACGTGCCCGGCAACGTGCCGCTGCAGCCCGAGGTGTTCGCGGTCAAGCCCATCGAGAACCTAGTGGCGGTGCGGGAGCGGGTGCGGGAGCGCCTGGCCCGGGGGCCGCTCAGCGTGGCGGTGGTGGGCGGCGGGGCCGCGGCCCTGGAGATGGCCGGGGCCCTGTGGCGGCTAGGCCGCGAGGCCAAGCGGCACCCTCTGGCCGTGCAGGTCCTGGCCGGCCGGCGCTTTTTGTCCCATTTGCCGGCCAAGGCCCAGCGCCTGGCCCGGCGCTCCCTGAACATCCGGGGCGTGGAGGTGCTGGAGGAGGGGTACGCGGTGGGGGTCGCCACCGGCGAGGTGCTGCTGGAAACCGGCCAGGTGCGCACCGCCGACCTCATCCTGCTGGCCACCGGCATCACGCCCTCCTGCCCCCTGTCCGAGAGCGGCCTGCCCACGGCCCCGGGCGGCTGGCTGGCGGTGAACAAGTTTTTGCAGAGCCCGGCCAACCCGGAGATCTTCGGGGGCGGGGACTGCATCCATTTCCAGGACCGCAGCCTGGACAAGGTCGGGGTGTACGCGGTGCGCCAGAATCCGGTGCTGCGCGACAACCTCCTGGCATTCCTGGACGGCCGCCCCCTGCGGCCCTTCCACCCCGGCCCGCCCACCTACCTGCTCCTCTACAACCTGGGCGACGGCACGGCCATCTACGCCAAGGGCGGCATGGTCTACCAGGGCCGCTCCGCCTGGCTCCTCAAGGATTTCATCGACCGCAGGTTCATGCGGAAGTTCAGGCCTTAAGCGGTCTTCAGCCAGGTTTCGATGCGGTCAAAAGCCTCGGTGATCTCGGCGTCGTCGCCGCCGAAGGAGAGGCGCAGGTGGCCTTCGCCGCCCGGGCCGAAGGCGTTGCCGGGGATGGTGATGACCCCGGCCTCGCGGATGAGGCGCTCGGCCACCTCCTGGGAGGGCGCGTCGGTGAAACGGTACCTGGCCATGATGTAGAACGCGCCCTCGGGCCGCACGTAGGTGAAGTGCGGGGCCAGGGCGTCCAGCCGCTCGCAGGCCAGGTCGCGGCGGCGGGCCAGGGCCAGGACCAGGCCCTCGAAATAGTCCTGCGGTCCGCGCAAGGCGGCCAGGGCCGCGGCCTGGGCCGGGGTGGGCGCGCAGATGGCGGTGCAGTCGTGCACCTTGAGCATCTGGTCCAGGAGCGGGGCGGCCGCAAAGCAGAACCCCACCCGCCAGCCGGTCAGGGCAAAGCGCTTGGAGAAGCTGTACACCGCCACCACCCGCTCCCGCATCCCGGGCAATGCCGCGGGACTCAAGGGTGTTGGCCTGTCGTACACCAATGCGTCATACGTTTCGTCCATTATGAGCGTGACGTTGTGTTCGACACACAGTCCGGCGGCATAGCGCACGTCGTCGTCCGAATACACCCCGCCGGTGGGGTTGGAGGGGTTGCACAGGATCAGGGCGCGGGTGCGGGGGGTGAAGGCCTTGGCCAAGGCCGTGCGGTCCAGGGACCAGTCGGCCTTGAGGGGCGCGAACACCGGCCTGCCCTCGGCCAGGAGCACCTGCTCCACGTGGGAGGGATAGCAGGGCGCGGGGATGACGACCTCGTCGCCCTTGTCCACCAGGGTGAGCATGGCCATGAGCAGGGCTTCCATGGCCCCCACGGTGATGGCGATCTCGGCGTCGGGGTCGGCGGTGAGTCCCTTTTCCCGGGCCAGGAGCTCGGCGCAGGCCCGGCGCAGGATCGGGTCGCCGGGCTGCAGGGAATACTTGCCCGTGGCCGGTTCGGTGCGCAGCCGGGCGCAGAGGGCGTCGATGACGTGCGGAGGATTGGCAAAGGAGGGCACGCCCTGGCCCAGGGACACGCAGTGCCGGCCGCTGGCCGCAGCCTGCATGGGCATGAGCTTGGTGGCCGAGATCTTGATGCCCTGGACTCTCTTGGAAATGGGCGGGGTCATGCGGGCTCCTCGTCGAACAGCTTGCCGGGATTGAGGATCCCGTTGGGGTCCAGGGCCTTTTTCAGGGAGGCCTGGGCAGCCATGGCCGCCGGGGAGAGTTCCAGGCCCAGGAAGCGCTGCTTGGTGAAGCCGATGCCGTGCTCGCCGCTCATGGTGCCGCCCAGGGCCAGGACCCTTTTCAAGAGGGCCACGGTGCCGGCCTCCACCCGGTCCAGGGTGGAGCGGTCCGGGGCGGTGATGTTCAGGTGGATGTTGCCGTCGCCGGCATGGCCGAAGGCGTACACCGTGAAGCCGAACTCCTTCTCGTAGCTGGGAAGCTCGGCCACGAACCCGGCGATTTCGGCCAGGGGGAGCACCACGTCCTCGGGCACGTAGACCGGCCAGGCGTCGTGGATGCGCAGGCTCACCTGGCGGCGCATGTTCCACAGGGTTTCCCGCTCGGCCGGGGAGCCGCCGGGCAGCAGGTGCAAGGCCCCGGATTGCCGGCAGGCCTCGGAGACCAGGGCCATGTCCGCCGCCGCGGCCTCGGCCGAGCCGTCGGTCTCCAGGAGGAGCAGGGACGCGCCCGGCGGCAGATCGCGGCAGGGGAGCAGGTCGCCCACCAGGGTCAGGCAGCGGGGGTCCAGGAATTCGCAGGCCGAAGGGCAGCAGCCCCCGGCCCCATCAAGCCCGGCCATGATCCGGGCCACGCCGGCCATGGCCGCGGAAAGATTCGGGAAGATCGCCACCTGGGTCTGGACGGCCCGGGGCAGGGGGATGAGCTTGAGGTAGAGTTCGGTGATGACCCCCAGGGTGCCCTCGCTGCCCACCAGGAGGCCGGTCAGGTCGTAGCCCACCACGCCCTTGCGGGTTCTGGTCCCACAGGCCACGATCTCGCCGGTGGGCAGCACCGCCGTGAGGCCCAGCACGTAGTGCTTGGTGACCCCGTACTTCACGCAGGCCGGGCCGCCCGCGTTGGTGGCCGCGTTGCCGCCCAGCGTGCTCTCCTTGAGGCTGGCCGGGTCCGGCGGGTAGAAAAGCCCATGCTTTTCGGCCGCCTGGCGCAGGGTGTGGGTGAGCACACCCGGCCCGGCCACGGCTAAAAGATTGGCCGGCTCGATGGCCAGCCGGTCCATGGCCGAGAGGTCCAGCACCACCCCGCCGTGGCAGGCCAGGGCCCCGCCGTCCAGGCCGGTGCCCGTGCCGCGGGGGGTGACCGGGAAGCTGCGCGCGTTGGCCAGGCGGAGCAAGGCGGAAACCTGCTCCGCGCTGCGGGGCCGCACCACGGCCTCGGGCCGGCGGCGCTCGGTGGGGGCGGCGGCGGACGCGGCCTCCAGGGCCGGGCCGGCGGTCAGGACCGCCTCTGGGCCCACGGCCGCGCGGATCTCGTCAAGCAGTTCGGGGGTCAGGGGGCTGAAGCGGGGCATGGGCTACTCGCGGCGGCGTTCGAATCCGGGCAGGGCGAGCCGGTCTTCCACCCAGCCCAGGATGAAGGTGGCCAGGGTCACCAGGAGCAGATAGTACACGCCCACGGTGAAGAACACCTCGGTGCTGCGCCAGGTGGCCTTGGCGATGCCTCGGGCCATGCCGGTCAGCTCGTTGACCGTGACCACCGAGGCCAGGGACGAATACTTGATGAGGTAGACGATCTCGTTGCCGCAGCCGGGCAGGGCGCGGCGTACGGCCTGGGGCAGCACCACGTGCAGCACGGTCTGCCAGGGGCTCATCCCTAAGGCCTGGGCGGCCTTGATCTGGCCGGAGCGGATGGACATGAGCCCGCCCCGCACGTACTCGGAGTGGTAGGCCCCGCTGCACAGGGAGAAGCCCAGGATGGCCGCGCCCATGGGCGAGAGCACCAGGAGCCGGGGGACCCAGGCCAGGCCCATGGCGTTGAGCACGGCCATGACCGCGGGCATGGACTCCACGGCCAGGCAGATCTGGGGCAGGCCGAAGTACCAGCAGAAGAGTTGCACCACCAGGGGGGTGCCCCGGAACAGGGCCACATAGCCCTCGGCCAGGCGCTGCACCGACCGGGGGCCGTAGACCCGCAGCACCCCCACCCCGATGCCGGCAAGCAGGCCGAGCAGGCCCGAGGGCACGGCCAGTTGCACCGTGGCCCAGAACCCCAGGTTCAGGCCGGGCAGGACCTGCTCGGTGACAAAGCTCCAGGTGTCGTCCATCAGGCGGCCCCGGTGTCCCCGGCCAGCTCCGAGAGCTTGGCGCAGAAGGCCTGGGTGCGGGAGCAGCAGTCCCGGCCCAGCAGCTCGGCCGGGGAGCCGTGCTCCACGATGCGGCCCTTTTCCATGAACAGGAACTCGTCGGCCAGGGGCGCGGAAAAGCTGATCTGGTGGGTGGCCATGATCATGGTCATGCCGGCCTGGGCCAGGTCCTTGATGACCGTGAGCACCTCGCCGATGAGTTCGGGGTCCAGGGCGGAGGTGGGCTCGTCCAGGAGCAGGACCTTGGGGTCCATGGCCAGGGCGCGGGCGATGGACACCCGCTGCTTCTGGCCGCCCGAGAGCTGGGCCGGATAGAGGTCGGCCTTGCCCGCCAGGCCCACCCGGGCCAGTTCGGCCATGGCCCGCTGCGAGGCCTCGGCCTTGGACATGCCCTTGACCTTGATGAGGGCGATACGCACGTTCTCCAGGGCGTTCAGGTGGTCGAACAGGTTGAAATCCTGGAAGATCATACCCACTTCCTGGCGGTAGGCGGACAGCTCGCGCCGGCTCTTGGGGTTGATCTGGCGGCCCCCCAGCCAGACCCGGCCCGCATCCGGCGGAATGAGATAGTTGATGCACTGGAGCAGCGTGCTCTTGCCGCCGCCCGAGGGGCCCACCAGGACCTTGAGGGTGCCCCGGCGCTGGGTGAAGGTGGCGTCCTCGAGCACAGGCTTGTTGCCGAAGGCCTTGGACAGGCCCTCCACCCGGAGGATGATGTCGGAATCGGTCATGCGGGGTCCCCTAGTGCGAATAGCCCGGGATGCGGACCTTTTTTTCCAGGGCGAGCAGGGCCTGCACACCCACCCAGGTGAGGCCGAAAAAGATGACCCCGGCCAGGACCGACAGGGGCAGGGGTTGGTGGGTGGTGGACGCCACCGCCCGGGTCCGGCTCATGACCTCCATGACCCCCACCGAGAAGGCCAGGGCCGAGTCCTTGAGCAGGATGGAGTACTCGTTGGACCAGCCCGGGATGGACAGGCGCAGGGCCTGGGGCAGGATGACGGTGGTGATGGCGGTGGAGTCGCTCATGCCCAGGGCGCGGGCGGCCTTGAACTGGCCCGCCGGCAGGGAAAGGATGGCGCCCCGGAAGATCTGCGACTGGTAGGCCGCGCTGGTCAGGCCCAGCACCAGCACCGCGGCCAGGAAGGGGCTCTCGAAATGGGCCCAGGCCAGCCAGGGGATGTTGGAGAGCCAGGCCAGGATGCCGAAATAGAACAGGTAGAGCTGGACCAGGATGGGCACCCCGCGGAAGGCCCATACGTAGGCCTGGACCACGCGGCGCACCACCGGCCCGCCGTAGACCTGGCCCACGGCCAGGGGCACGCCCAGGCCCAGGCCCACCAGCATGGCCCCCACGATGAGCACGGCGTTGACCCAGGCCCCGGCGAGCATGAAGGGCAGGGCTTCCCAGATGGCGGTGAGGATGTCGGGCACGGCGTTCTCAGGTTCGGAGCGCAGAATCCCCTAAACGGAGCAGAGGCCCGCAGGTTCGGTCCGGATGTCCGGGGGCCGGAACCTTGCGGGCCTCTGGCCGTCGGAATCGGGACTAGTCCACGTCGTACTTCTTCTTGAGTTCCTTCCAGAAGGGATCCTTCATGAGCATGTCGAGGCCCTTGTTCAGCTTGTCCAAGAGCTCCTTGTCATCCTTGCGCACGGCGTAGGCGTAGTTCTCGGGCGCGGCTTCAAAGGTGCCGGCCACCGTGAAGCCGGGCTGCTTGAGCATGTCCTTGGCGATGGTGGAATCCATGCCCGAGCCTTCGATGCGGCCGGTGGGCAGGTCGGCCATGGACAGGTCGGTGGAGTCGTACTCCACGTTCTCGAAGTTGTAGCCGGGCTTGCCGGCCAGCTCCTTGAGCAGCTTGTTGGTCACGGTGCCGCGCTGGGAGCCGATCTTCTTGCCGGACTTGAGCATCTGGTCCATGGTCATGGCGTTGTCGGCCTTGACCAGCAGCACCTGGGTCACGGTGTAGTAGGGAATGGTGAAGTTGACGATCTTGGCCCGGTCCGCGGTGGCGCTCATGCCCGAGGCGATGCAGTCGATCTTCTTGGAGGTCAGGGCCGGGATGATGGAATCCCACTCGATGGGCTGGTGCTTGACCTTGAAGCCCATCTTCTTGCCGATCCACTCCAGGGCCTCCACGTCGAAGCCCACGGTCTTGCCGTCCTTGTCCACGTAAGCATAGGGCGGGAAGCCGCCGCCGTCGATGCCGTTCACCACCACCTAGTCCGCAGCCAGGGCCGAGCCGGCGGCGAGCAGGAAGACAGTCAGGGACAGGAGAAGAATGCGTTTCATGACCAGCCACTCCTTCGTGCTATGCGGTATATGGGCACAGAGCCGGGAAATCTCTGGCGCGCCTGCGCCGTCCAGGGCTGTAACAGACCGCAAGGTGACGGGCAAGAGGCAAGGCCGGAGGGCATGTGCGGGGTGGCGCAAGCTTTCCGTGCGGGTCCGGCCGTAGCGGGCTTGACATGTGAATACCTGCACTTAACCATGAAAACCGGGTTCGTGCTTTTCAACCCTTTTAAATGAGCATATTAATCAAGTTCGCGGCGCAGGGACGCCGCAGGGTTTCCACCGCCATGCAATCCGAGTACGCCATGCCCGCCGCCCCTTCCGGGGGCGAAATCCAGGTCAATATCATTGACCTTCTCGGCAGCCTATCCGGCGCCCTGGACCTGGTGAGCCCCATGGTGGTGGACCACCACAAGCGGGTGGCCTACCTGGCCGCCCGGCTGGGCGCCCAGATGGGACTGCCCCGGGCCGACGTGGACGACCTGCTGCTGGCCGGCCTGGTACACGACATCGGGGCCTTCCACGACTCCCTGGACGTGCGGCTGGACACCCTGCGCTTCGAGACCGACTCGGTGTTCCACGCCGAGGTCGGGTACCGGCTGCTCGGGAAGTTCCCGGGCTTCACCCGCACCGCCCGGGTGGTGCGCTGGCACCACACCAGGTTCGAGGACACCGCGCTGCTCCAGGAGGACCGGGAGGTGCTCCGCCTGGCCGGGGTCGTCCACCTGGCGGACCGGGTGGACGCCGCCTGCCGCCGGGGCCAGCCCGCCCGGGAGCAGGTCCCCCATACCCTGGAGCGGGTGGCGGCCAGGTCCGGAAGCTTCTTCGACCCGGAGCAGGTGGAGGCCCTGCGGGGCCTGGCCGGGTTCGCGGGCCTGTGGCAGGACCTGGACTCCCCGGACCTGTTCGCCATCCTGCGCGGCCTGGGGTCCACCGCGGGACGCATGCTGGGCCTGGCCGAGCTGTCCGCCTTCACCGCGCTCTTCTCCCAGGTCATAGACTTCCGCAGCCGCTTCACCTCCACCCATTCCCGGGGAGTGGCGGCCACCGCCGTGGCCCTGTGCAAGGTGGTGGGCTTCGACGAGCAGGAGTGCGAACTCATGCGGGTGGCCGGGGACCTGCACGACGTGGGCAAGCTGGCGGTGCCCACCAGCATCCTGGAGAAGCCGGGCAAGCTCACCGACGCGGAGTACGCCCGGGTCATGGAGCACGCCGAGCACACCCACGCGGTGCTGGGCCAGGTGCCCGGCCTGGAGGTGGTCAAGACCTGGGCCGCCTCGCACCACGAGCGGCTGGACGGGCGCGGGTACCCCTACCACCTGGACAAGGTGAGCCTGGAGTTGGGCAGCCGGATCATGGCAGTGGCCGACGTGTTCACCGCCCTCACCGAAGACCGTCCCTACCGGCCGGGCATGACCCGGGAGGAGGCACTTCGCGTGCTGCGGGACATGGCCCGCGCCGGGTCCCTGGACTCCGGGGTGGTGGGGCTCCTGAGCGAGGAGTTCGACGCGGTCAACGCCTTGCGCCAGGAGGCCCAGGACCAGGCCCGGGCCGAGTTCGAGAATTTCGCCGGCGGCGCGTGATCGTCCTGCCGCCGCGTTTGTGTCCTTGCCGTCGGGGCCGCTTGGCCGTATAGTCCCCCGGAACCGTGATTCCCCGGGATTTCCGGGGGTTTTTGCGGAAAACCGCGCTGTTTGGCGCATCCCGCACCCATGCAACAGTTCCGGGCCGACCTGCACATCCACTCCCGGTACTCCCGGGCCACCAGCAAGACCCTGAGCCTGCGCCAGCTGGCGGCCTGGTCCCGGGTCAAGGGCCTGGAGGTGCTGGCCACCGGCGATTTCACCCATCCCGGCTGGCAGGAGGAGATTGCGGAGCACCTGGAGCCCGACGGCGCCGGCCTGTACAAGCTCAAGAATGCCAAGAACCTGACCCGGGAGATACCCTGGCTGGAGGGCCTGGCCCTGGCCGGCTCCACCCGGTTCATGCTTTCGGCCGAGATCAGCTCCATCTACAAGAGCGGGGGCAAGACCCGGAAGGTGCACAACCTGGTCTACGTCCCAGACCTGGACACCGCCCGCCGCCTCTCGGCCAAGCTGGCCCAGGTGGGCAACCTGGCCTCGGACGGCCGGCCCATCCTGGGCCTGCCCTCGCGCGACCTCCTGGAGATGGTCTTGGGCCTGGGCAACGGCTCTTTCCTGGTGCCGGCCCACATCTGGACCCCCTGGTTCTCCCTGTTCGGGTCCAAGTCCGGGTTCGACTCGGTGGAGGAGTGCTTCGGCGACCTGTCGCCCGAGATCTTCGCCATGGAGACCGGGCTGTCCTCGGACCCGGCCATGAACTGGACTTGGTCCGCCCTGGACCGCTTCCGCATGATCTCCAACTCCGACGCCCACTCCGGGGAGAAGCTCGGCCGCGAGGCCAACCTCTTCGGCGGGGAGAAGTCCTTTGCCGGCATCCGGGCCGCGCTCAAGGGCGAGGGCGTGGGCAGCGAGTTCCTGGGCACCGTGGAGTTCTTCCCCGAGGAGGGCAAGTACCACCTGGACGGCCACCGCGACTGCAACGTGGTGCTCACGCCCGAGGAGACCCGGGCCCGGGGCGGCCTGTGCCCGGTGTGCGGCAAGCCGCTCACCGTGGGGGTGCTTTCCCGGGTCCTGGAGTTGGCCGACCGGGCCGCGCCCGAGCAGCCCGCGGGCCGGCCGGGGTTCGTGTCCCTCATCCCCCTGGCCGAGGTGCTGGGCGAGGTGGTGGGGCAGGGGCCGGCCACCAAGGGCGTGAAGGCCCTGTACGCCCGCCTGGCCTCCCGCTTCGGCTCCGAGCTGGACATCCTGCAGCACACCCCGCCCGAGGATCTGGCCAAGGTCTCCCGGCCCCTGGCCGAGGCCCTCGCCCGCATGCGCCGGGGCGAGGTGTACAAGGACCCGGGCTTCGACGGCCGCTTCGGGGTCATCTCCCTGTTCACCCCCAAGGAGCGCAAGGAGATGGCCGCGGGCAAGGGCCTGGTGGAGCTGGCCGAAACCCGGACCCGCCGCCCCGCCCCTGCCGGACCTGGCCCGGCCCAGCCGGGGACCCTCCTGCCGGCCGCGGGCCGCAGAAAGGACAAGGGCGAGCGGCAGGACTACAATCCGGCCCAGCGCACCGCCCTGACCGCCGGTCCGGGGCCGGTGCTGGTCCTGGCCGGCCCGGGCACGGGCAAGACCCATACCCTCATCGGCCGGGTGCAGGCGCTCATGGAGCGCGGGGCGCCCGCCCGGCACATTTTGGCCGTGACCTTCACCCGCCGGGCGGCCGAGGAGCTGGGCCGCCGGCTCATGGACCTGTGCGGCGCGGCCGCGGCCCTGCCCCGGGCCGACACCCTGCACGCCCTGGCCTTCGAGTGCTGGGTGCAGTCCTGGGGCGAGGCCCCGGTGGTGCTGGACGAGGACGCCGCCCGCCGCCTGTTCGCCGAGGCCAACCCCGGCCTGGCCGGCCCCCGGCTCAAGCGGGCCTGGACCGACCTGGCCCTGGCCCGGGAGCGCCGGGAGGATTTGGGCGAGGACCTGACCGACCTGGCCCACGCTTACGCCAAGCACAAGGAATCCTGGAACCTGGCCGACTACACCGACCTGCTGGTGTTCTGGCTGGAGCAGATCCAGGCCGGGATCTGGGCCAATCCCTACACCCAGGTCCTGGTGGACGAGGTGCAGGACCTCACCCCCCTGCAGCTGGCCCTGGTGTCGGCCCTGGCCCCGGAGGGCGGGCAGGGGCTCTTCGCCATCGGCGACCCCCACCAGTCCATCTACTCCTTCCGCGGGGCCACGGCCGGGCGGGTGGAGATGATGGCCGCGGCCTGGCCGGACTGCACCCGGGTGACCCTCACCGAGAACTACCGCTCCTCCCAGGCGGTGCTGGACCTGGCCGCGGCGCTGTTGCCCGACGCGCCGCGGCTCGCGGCCAAAAACGACGCGCCCGCGGAGATCAGGCTCTTCATGGCGCCCGGGGCCAACCACGAGGCCAACTGGGTCGCGGACCGGGTGCGCGAGCTCATGGGCGCCACCAGCCACACCCTGGCCGACGCCGGGGAGGCGGGCGAGTCCCTGTCCCCGGGCGACATCGCGGTGCTGGTGCGCATGCGCTCCCTGGTCCGGCCCATCCTGCACAGCCTGTCACGGGCCGGCATCCCGGCCGGGGCCCCGGAGACCGAGGCCTTCTGGTCCGACCCCCGGGTGGCCCTGATCCTGGACGCGGCCGGCCGCTCCCTGGGCCTGGCCGGCGCGGCCGAGGAGCCTGCGGTGCAGATCCCCGGCAAGGTGGTGGCCCAGGGACCCCTGGGCCTGGCCGCCTATCTCCAGGACGTGGCCCCCTTCGACCGGCTGTTCTGGCAGAGCCCGGTGTTCCGCCAACTGCGCAAGGGCTTCGAGGAGCACGGAGGCTGGGCCGGACTGCTCAACTGGGTGCACTTGCAGACCGAGGCCGACCTGGTGCGGGCCCGCGCCGAGAAGGTGCAGGTCATGACCCTGCACGCGGCCAAGGGCCTGGAGTTCGACACGGTGTTTCTGCCCGCCCTGGAGGATGGGCTCATGCCCTTTGCCGGCGCGGGGTTCCTGACCGGCTCCGCCGCGGTTGCCGGAGAGGAGAACGGCCTGTCCGACGCGGCCCTGGCCGAGGAGCGCCGCCTGCTCTACGTGGGCCTGACCCGGGCGCGGCGGCGGCTCTATCTGACCCACGCCGGCCGGCGCGACATGTACGGTCGCGAACTGCGCCTTCCCCCCTCCCGCTTCCTGGCCGACCTGCCCGAGGCGTTCATGGCCAAGAGCAAGCTGGTGGGCCACACCGTGAGCACGGCCAAGCAGTTGGACCTGCTGGGTTAGGAGTAGGGCGGGAAGGGAGGCCCTGCCCGAAACCCAGGCAGGAGTAAGGCTGGTACGCTACGGCGCTACAGGCTGAAAAGCCGGTACACGATCCGCTCGTAGGACAGGCACACCCGCCGGGCCTTCAGGCTCCCCACCCCGAAATCGCGCAGGCGGCAATACACATGGAGCGGATTGAGCAGGTGTTGCAGGATTCGGCGCAGTCGTTTCATGGCGTGCTCCGCGGCCAGGGGCCGCTGCCCGGACCAAGCAAGACCCGTTCCCGGTTTGGGTTCCCCAGGGATCACGGACCGCTGCGGCCATGACCCCCCTCTCCCCGCCCCACGGCCGGGCAGATTCTGCCGGGAAGGGTCCTTGCCCCTCTTATCGGCGCATCCGGGAGAAACTGAAGCGGCTGCCCTGGCGGGTGGCGGCCCCCTCCTTCGTGCTCCCGGCCAGGGTGGCGGACAACTGCCGGTTCCTTGACGGGTGGGTGGACGAGGTGGCCCTGCTCTTCCTGGAGACCCGGGCCTGCCTGGACTACGGCCCCGACGACCTGCCCCCGGACCTGGCGGGCCTGGACCTGGACTATCACGTGCACCTGCCCCTGGACCTGCCCTGGGATGCGGGCACCGGCCCGGCCCTGGACGCGGTGCTGGCCCTGGCGGGCAAGGCCGCCTACCTGTCGCCCCGGGCCTTCGTGCTGCACCCGCCCCCGGACCTGGGCCTGCTCCCGGCCGTGGCGGAGCGTTGGCGCACCGACGGCCCGGCCGCCCCCCTGCTCCTGGAGAACACCGCGCTGCACGGCCCGGACGCCCTGGCCGGCCCGGCCCGGGCCGCGGGCCTGGGCCTGTGCCTGGACTTGGGCCACTGTCTGGCCTATGGTCGTGGGCTTGCGGCCCCGGTCGTGGATTTAGGGCCGGTGGCCATGCTTCACCTCTCGGCCCCGGGCCGCCAGAGTGGAGCGGACGAGCACCTGCCCCTGGACCGGCTGACGCCCCGGGGCCGCGGTCTGCTCCGGGACTGGCTTACGCGGCTGTCCCCCGGGGCCACCCTGTGTGTGGAGGTCTTCAGCGTGGACGGATTCTTCAGCTCCCTGGACTGCCTGGCCGGCTGGGCCGCGGAGTGGGGGTTCGCCCGGTGATCCGGTTCGTTGTGGGCGGCGAGCGCTCGGGCAAGTCAGCCTTGGCCCAGCGGGCCTTCCTGGCCGACCCCGGGCCGCACCTGGTGCTGGCCACCGGCCGGGCGCAGGACCCCGGGTTCCGCGCCCAGATCCTGGCCCACCGCCAGGCCCGGCCCGCGGATCTGCGGGTCATGGAGTCCGGGGCGGACCTGCCCGAGGCCCTGGCCCGGGGCCTGGCCGGCCACCGGGCGGTGCTGGTGGACAGCCTGGACTTCTGGCTCTACGCCTGCCTCGGCGGGGTGGAGGAACGGACCGAGGCGCTGCTGGCGGCCTTGGACAACGTGGGCGAGGCGGCCGTGACCCTGGTGTCCTGCGAGGTGGGCCTGGGGCCGGTGGCCGCGTCGGTGGCCACCCGGGCCTTCGTGCGCAGCCTGGGCGGCCTGAACCAGGCCCTGGCGGCCCGCGCCGATCAGATGTTCCTGGCCGTGGCCGGCCGCGCCCTTCCCCTGCCTCCGAACCCGTAAGGAAACGCGATGTCGCTCTTCCACAAGATACCCCAGTTGCCCCAGCTCCTGGACATGTTCGCCAAGGAGCAGCGCTGGTGCATCCTCATCAACGCCGACCCGGACGCCTTGGCCTCGGCCCTGGCCCTCAAGCGGATCATGGCCCACCGGGTGGAGGACGCGGCCATCGCCCGGGTGAACACCGTGACCCGGCCGGACAACCTGGAGATGATCTCCTCCCTGCGCATCCCGGTGCGCAAGCTCACGCCCACCCTGGCCGCCCAGTACGACCAGTTCGCCCTGGTGGACTCCCAGCCCCACCACCACCCGGAGTTCGCCTGCCGGGACATCGCCATCTGCATCGACCACCACCCGGTGAGCGAGGAGCACCCGGTCAGGGCGGCCTACGCGGACATCGCCACGGGCTACGGCGCGGTGGCCACCCGCATGACCGAGTACCTCTACAACCTGAAGATCCGGCCGGGCATGCTGCTGGCCACGGCCCTGCTCTACGCCATCAAGGCCGACACCCAGAGCTTTGCGCGGCCCTTTGCCGACGTGGACATTCGGGCCTTCCAGTACCTCTCGCGCTTCGCCAACCAGCCGCTCTTGCGCAAGATCTACCGCTCGGAGTTCCGGCCCGAGTGGCTGAGCCAG
>JAEXTU010000034.1 GCA_023453335.1 Pseudomonadota bacterium
ACGTGTTTCCCCTCCACCTCGATGCCGCGGCGCACCGCGAAGGTGTCGGCCGCCACCCGGGCCGGGACCTGGTCCGCGGGCACCCCGCGCAGCATGGCGTCGAGCAGCAGGCACTCGTCCAGGGTCATGAGCACCGCGTTGCCGAACTGGGGCGAGGCGAGCCAGCAGCCCTTGCCGTTCTCCACCGCCTCGCGCAGGGAATGGGCGTTGGCCGGGGCGAGGCCCAGGCCGCCGTCCGGGATGTCGTAGGCCGCGGCAAAGGGCCGGGCCTGCTCGGTGGCCAGGAGCAGGAGGATGACGTTGATCATCTCCGGCCCGCCCCCGGGGGCCAGGGCGAAGAGCTCGGCCAGGCTCACGCTGCGCTGGCCCAGCAGGTCGTAGGCCGAGCGGGCCAGGGGGTCGCGGTCCAGGCGCACCACCCCGGCCGGGCAGCCGAACTCCTCCACGAACTCGCGGTGGAAGGGCGCGCGGCCCAGGTAGGTGGTCTCCCAGGCCCGGCGCAGCCCGGCCTCGCTGAGGGGCAGGGGGCCGCGCACGAAGAGGTCCTTGCGGAATCCCACGTTGAGCAACAGGTCGCGGAACAGGAGCTTCTGGGCCGCGCCGGGCAGGCGGCGGTGCTCCTCGGCCAGGGCCGGGGGCACGGACAGGGCCTCCAGGTTGAGCACCACGTCCAGGGTGGCCACGTAGGAGAGGCGGGCCGCGGCCAGGTCGGCGTGCACCTGGTCGCAATAGAAGCTCTCCCAGTGCTCGCCCAGGTACTCGTGCGCCAGGTAGGAGGGCTCCTTGCCGGCCAGCCCCTGCATGATGCGCTCGCGGTCCTTGATGACCTTGAAGGCCCCGTAGGGCTCCTTGAGGCAGCGGTTGAGCAGGTCCATGCCCGCGGCGGCCCGCTCCTCGGCCGGGGCGCCGGGGTCGCCGGAGAGGTCCCGCAGCACCCGGCGCACGGTGTCGTGCAACAGCTTGCCCGGCTTGGCGTTGTAGCTCACGTAGGCCGCGCCGCCCACCTTGAGCTTGCGCCCCAGGAACTCCCGGATCAGGGCGCGCTGCTCGGCCGAGACCCAGGACCACACCCCGTGCAGGGCGATGTAGTCGAACTGGGGCAGGTCGCGGGAGGCGAACTCGGCAAAGGAGTCGTCGAAGAAAAAGGCGTTGGCGATGCCCCGCTCGGCGCAGAAGCGGCGGGCCTGGGCGATGTGGGTGGGGTTGAAGTCCGTGGCGAAGAACCGGCCCTGGGGATGCGCCGCGGCCAGGAGCGCGGTGGTCAGGCCCGGGCCGCAGCCCAGCTCGCAGTAGTCGAAGCCCTCGGCCAGGGGCGGCGGGGTGAGCCCGGCCAGCACCAGGGGCAGGCGCAACTCCACGGGCGAGAGCGCGCTGATGTATTCCTCGCTGTAGGGGGAGTCGGTGGGATAGCCGTCGGCCCAGGTTGGCATGGCGAACTCCTGCTCGGGTTTCGGGCCAGGGGTACCACGGCCGGCGGGGTTCGGGAAGCCCCCGGACGGGCTGGGTTTCTCCGCCGGATTGCCGGACGCCTTGCCACAGGACCGGGAGCCGGTTATCTTGAAAGCTTAGAGACTCCTTTTCTCCGGAGGCACACCTATGGACACGAGAGAAAACGCCCGGGCCGCGGTGCTGGGTTCCCTGCTCGGGGACTGCCTGGCCCTGGGACCGCACTGGATCTACGACGTGGACACCATCGCCGCCCGTTTCGGGCGGGTACAGGGGCCGACCGCCCCGGCCCCGGACTCCTACCACAAGAACCGCGTCCTGGGGCAGTTCACCCACTACGGGGACCAGACCATGGTGCTGCTCCGCTCGGTGGCCGCCAAGCAGGGCTTCGACCTGGCGGATTTCTTCGGGCGCTGGCGCACGCTCTTTGCCCACTACGACGGGTACGTGGACGGCGCGACCAAGAACACCCTGTCCCGCATCGAGTTCGGGGAGGGGCCGGAGACCGCGGGCTCGTCCTCCCAGGACCTGTCCGGCGCCGGCCGCATCGCGCCCCTGGTCTTCGCCCTGCGCGAGGACCTGCCCGGCCTGGTGGACGCGGCCCGGACCCAGGCCAAGATGACCCACAACAGCCCGCTGGTGGTGGACTCCGCGGAGTTCTTCGCCCGCACCGCGCACGCCGCGCTGCACGGCGCTGACCCGGTGGCGGCCATGCGCCAGGCGGCCGCGGCCAAGTATATGGTCCTGCCCGCCCAGGACTGGCTGGCCCAGGGCGTGGAGTTCGCGGCCCGGGACAGCGTGGTGGCCATCGCCCATTTCGGGCAGAGCTGCTACGTGGACGGCGGTTTCCGCTCGGTGGTGCAGCTCATCGCCCGCCACCCCGCGGACCTGCGCGAGGCCCTGGTGGACGACGTGATGGCCGGCGGCGACTCCGCGGCGCGGGGCCTGCTGGTGGGGATGGTGCTGGGCGCGGCCCTGGGGCCGGACGCGGTGCCCGGGGAGTGGCTCACGGCCATGCGCGCCACGCCCGAGGTGGAGCAGCTGCTGGCCGGGCTGCCCTGAACCGATACCCCCTGCGCAGCCCGTGCGAACAGGCCGTGGACATTGGCGACTTACCAGGATACTGGGGGCCGATTGAGGAATCCCGCATGAGAAACGCCGCATGAAGCGGGCCCTGACGGCCCTGTCCCTGCTGGCCGCCCTGGTGGTGGCCGCGGCGCTGGCCGCCCTGCTGCAGCCAAGCGCCCAGCCGGTGGGCCAGGGCGTGCACCCGGTGCGCATCGGGGTCAGTCTGGGCAAGACCGGCCGCTATGCGGCCCTGGCCGCCATGCAGGAGGAAGGGTTCCGGCTCTGGGCCGAGCAGCAGAACCGGGCCGGCGGGCTCCTGGGCCGGCCGGTGGAGCTTGCGGTGCGCGACGACGCCGGCGACCCGGCCACGGCGCGCAGCCGCTACCAGGAGTTCATCGAGAAGGACCGGGTGGACTTCCTTTTCGCCCCCTATTCCAGCCAACTCACCCAGGCGGTGGCCGGCCTGGCCGCGGAGCACGGCTATCCCCTGGTCGCCTCGGGCGCGGCCTCGGACGCCCTGTGGGACGCGGGCGCGCCCCCGGTCCTGGGCATCTACGTCCCGGCCAGCCGCTATGCCCAGGGCTTCCTGGAGCTGCTCCTGCAGCAGGGCGTCACCCGCCTGGCCCTGCTCTCCTTCCCGGGCATGTTCCCGGAGGAGTTGGAGCGGGGGGCCCTGGCCTGGGCCGACCGCCTGGGCTTGCGCGTACTGGCCCATCGCGAGGTGCACGGCCCGGCCCCGGACCTGGACGCGGCGGTGGCCGAGGCCCGCGCCGCCGGGGCCGAGGCCCTGCTGGTCTTCGGCTACACCCGCGACGCCCTGGCCGCGCGCCGGGCGGTTTCGGCCTCCGGGTGGCGGCCCCGGGCCTTCTACGCCACGGTGGGCCCCACCCTGGACAGCTACGGCGAGGAGCTGGGCCCGGTGGCCGAGGGCGATTTCGCCACCTCCCACTGGGAGCCCGGCCTGCCCTACCCGGGCGCGGCCCAATTCGCCGCGGACTTCATGGAGAAATTCCAGCACCCCCCCTCCTACCATGCGGCCGGGGCCTACGCCGCGGGCCAGCTCCTGGCCCAGGCCGTGGACAAGGCCGGGACCACCGAGCGCCGCCGGGTGGCCCTGGCCCTGGGCGGCCTGGACACCACCACGGTCCTGGGCCGGTTCGGGGTCAACCCGAAGGGCATCCAGGTCCGGCACTTCCCGGTGGTGGTGCAGTGGCAGGGTGGCAAGCGGAAGGTGGTCTGGCCCCGGGAGCTGGCCGAGACCGAACCCCGCTTTGCTGTCCAGGCCCTGCCCTAGCCCGCTCCGGGGCATGCGCCCGCGCCCTTAAACAACATCGAGCTGGCCAGCGCCGCGGCCGCGGCCCGGCTCTCAGTAGATGGTCAGCCCGCCAAAGCCCCAACTTGGGTGCGGCGAGGTCTTGCCCCCCGCTTCCGCCGCCGCGGCGAGCTTCTCCAGGCCTTCAATCCGGACTCCGATCGGGAGCGTGCAATAATGGCTGCTCATCGGACTGCTGCACACATAGGTTACCCGCCATCCGTCGCCAAACCGGCTCAGTATCTGGCAGCGCACCGCCCCGATGATATCCTTGCTCGGGACAGCATCGGTGGCGTACTCATGGGCGTAAAGCGGCCACCCAATGTCAAGCGCCTTCACATCCTTGTGCGCCACCCCGCTGAGCATCAACTTTTGTATCTCCGCGCCAGTCTCCTGGATCTGTCTCTCCCGGGTGTCGAACACAACCGAATCGTCCAGATACAGTGCGTAGATATAACGCGGATTTTCATTGCTGAAGGGAAAGAGGGGGGCGGTTTCGAACCATCGGGTGACGCACACCGCAGAGTCGGGATCGATATCCCCAGCCTTACCCACAAAGGGGCGATAGGTGATGTTGGATGTTAGGGCTCGCTTCTGAAAGCCGTTCTTGAAAATCTGGCCGGGCTCGCGGTCGTCGCCCCGGTAATAGATATTCCCTGGCATGCCCATGCCCTCCTTGCGCCCGGACTGCCGGCGCATCCCCCCCGGGAGGCGGACCGCGCCTGGCTTGGCATATTCTATAATATAAATATGGCCTATGTAAATAAACTAATAGCCATTGGCGCTCTATGGAAAATTCCTGAATAGCCCCGCCCCTCCCCCTTCCCC
>JAEXTU010000065.1 GCA_023453335.1 Pseudomonadota bacterium
GATTCCAGGCACGCGGGCAGGTTGGCGGCCTCGTCACGCACCGGCACCACCACGGCCAGGGAGCGCGGGGCAACGAAGCGCACGGGCAGCAGGCTGCCGCCCCGCCACAGGGACCAGGCCAGGAGCCCGTAGAACAGCGCATACTCGGCCAGGTGGGGCAGGAGGGCCAGGGGCTGGTCCGCGGCCAGCCAGGGAAAGCCCCAGAACAGATACACGACGGACACGGCCGCGTGCAGCCAGACCCAGGCCCGGGAGGGGAAGAGCACCAGAAAGGGCGTCACCAGCAGGAGGTACCAGGGATGGAGCACTGGCAGGCAGACCAGGGTGCAGCAGCCGGCCAGAAAGGCCCCGCGCGCGGGGTCCGGCTCCAGGAGAAAGGCCAGGGCCAGCATGCCGGCCAGGAGCACGGCCAGAGCCGGGGGCGCGGCCTCGCCCAGGAGCGGCCGGAGCAGCCCGGCCAGGGAGCTGTTGTACAGGGTCTCCTGGCCGAAGCGCACAAGGCTGGCGAAGAGGCCGGACCCGGCGTCCAGGAAGGGCAAAAAGGCCAGGGCCGGGACCAGGGTCGGCCAGGCCTGACGCCAGTTGCCCCGGTGCAGGAAGAAGGGCAGCAGCGGCAGGGCGGTCCACTTGACGAGCGCGGCGCAGCTCAGGGCCAGAAAGCCCCATCGCTCCCGCTGTGCGGCGAAACTCCACAGGCCCAGACAGAGACAGCAGGCGAGGATGGCATCCAGATGCCCCTCCCCGGCGCCGAAGACCAGGACCAAGGGGTTCAGCAGCCACAGGGCCAGGCGAGCCGGGTGCAAGCCGCGCCGGGCCAGAGCCCCGGCCAGGCAGGCGGCCCCGGCCAGATCCAGGAGAGCGGCCAGGGACTTCCAGGCCAGGGGTGAGGGCCAGGTCCAGGCCACGGCCCGGGCCAGGAGTTGGAACAGGGGCGGGTAGATGGCGGTCCATTCCGGGTGGTTCACCCCGGCGCGCAGCTCGGCCAGGGGCCCCGCGGCCAGGTGTTCCAGCTCCGGCGCGGCCGGGGCCAGGACGTAGGGGTTGTACCCGGCCAACTGCACCCCTCCCTCCCACAGGTAGCGCCACACGTCGCTGTCCGCGGGAAAGCCCAGGACAAAGGCCAGGCGCAGCAGCGCGCCCAGGCTGAAGAGCAGCACCAGGCAGCGGGACGGATTCCAGGCCGCGGCCGCGGCGCGGATAAAGGGGACCAGGCAGAGGAACCCGAGGGTCCAGGCGGCGAAGAACAGGGAGCGGTTTCCCCAGACAGGTCCGGCCGCGGACAGGGCCAGCCCGGCCATTGCCAGTCCGGCCAGGCAGGTCGCGGCCGTCCGGGAGGCGCAGGCCGGGGGGGAGGCAGCCATCGCGGGATTTCAGCGGCCAGCTAGCCGCGGGCTTCCACCTGGCGCAGGACGTAGGCGCCCTTTTCGGAGAGCACGTAGCCCTTCTTGTGGCGCACGCCCGCGCCCTTGAGCTTGATGTAGAAGATGTAGCCCCCGTCGTAGAGCAGGCCCACCACCTTCTTGTCGTACTCCTCCATGATCTCTTTGGGCACGATGCCACCATAGAGCGTGATGCGGGAGAAATGCTGCATGTCGGTAAGCAGGTCGATGTGCTCCTGGCCCAGGCCGTCCTGGCTCACGAAGTCGATGTCGCTGATCTTCTCCCAGTCCCCGTGGTCAAACTCCAGCCCCAGGTCCTTGAGCTGCTCCCGGCCCGTGGCCGAGAGGCGGTAGCCCTTGCTGGAGGAGCCGCACTGGCTGAAGATGGCCCCCTCCTCCACCAGATCCTGCTCCAGGAGCGAGGCGAGGACCTCCTCGTCGTAGAGGATGGCGTGCTTTTCCGGGAGCATGCCGTGGTAGCGCTTCACCGTGGCGAAGCCGCCGATCTCCCGGAGGATCTGGATGTGCTCCTGGGTGAGGATCATGCCTGCTCCTAGTCGAAGTCCGCCAGGAGCGCTCCCACGTGCAGGTCCTCGCCCAGGGACACGTTCTGGTAATGCTTGCGGATGCGCCACATGGCCTGCTGGAACTGGTCCGAGGCGATGCCGTTGCGCACCGCGGTGTAGGCCTCCAGGAAGGCGGCCAGGCTGTCGCAGATCTTGAGCATCTCCCCGTCCTTGGGGTCGTACTCGTCGTGGTTGTAGCGCTCCTGGATCTCCCGGAACTCGGCCTTGCGCACCGCGCCGTGCTCGGTGATGGTGGTCACGAACTCCGAGCCCACCGCCCGGCCCAGGAAGAAGTCCAGGCGGCCGGCGATGTCGGCATGCCCGCCGGCGATGAGCGGGCCGAGCACCCGGCGCTGCATCTCCCGGTCCTCGTACTCCCTGATGAGGTCGCCGATGGGGGCCACCGACTTCTTGACCGGGGAGATGATGTCCCGGGTGAGCAGTTCGGGCAGGTCGTGGAACAGGCCGGCGAAGAAATTGTTCTGGGCCCGGGCCGGGCAGGCGCCCACGGCCAGGCTGAAGAAATACCCGTAGGCGGCCACGATGAAGAGGTGACCGAGCACCGAGGTCTCGGGAATGCGCGGGGTCTGGGACCAGCGGGTCTGGAAACGCAGGTGGCCGCAGAGGGAGGCGAAGCGGCCCAGCGCGGTACGGGTGCCCTCCAGCAGCT
>JAEXTU010000067.1 GCA_023453335.1 Pseudomonadota bacterium
TCTCGGTCTGGGAGGCGTTTTCCGCGTTCTGGCGGATGTTGGCGGTCATCTGCTCCATGGAGGAGGAGACCTCTTCGACCGAGGCCGCCTGCTCGGTGGCCCCCTGGGACAGGTTCTCGGACGAGGCGGACAGCTCCTGGGAGCCCGAGGCCACGTTCTCGCCCGCGGACTGCACCTCGGACACCACCTCGCGCAGCTTGTGCAGCATGGTGTTCAGGGCCGCGGCCAGGTTGCCGATCTCGTCCCTCTGGTCGATGTCCAGGTCCTTGGTGAAATCGCCCTTGGCCATGGCCGAGGCGAAGTCCACGCCCTTGCGCACCGGGCCGGTGATGCCCCGGGTGAGGAAGGCGGCGACGGCCACGCCCAGGGCCAGGGCGGCCAGCAGGCCCACCACCAGCACGGTGGAGGCCGCGCCCAGGTCGCTCTCCGCCTCGTCGGCGATGTTCTGGGTCTGGTCCATGCCGGCCTTGGCCGTGGCCTGGGCCGCCTCCAGCACCTGTTCGCCCACCCGGGTGCGCTCCTTGCCCACCTCCTGCAGCTTGATCCAGTCGGCCAGGAAGGCCTCCATGCCCTTGCGGTAGGCGGCGGCGGCCTCGCGGGTGGCGGCGATCTCCTTGAGGTTGGCCTCCAGGCGGGTGACCGCCTTGAGCTTGTCGAACAAGGCCTCCATGGCGGCGAAGTTCTTCATGCCCTCCTGGATGAGGGCCGGGTTGCGCAGGGCCTGGGACTTGAAGTTGCGCACCCGGGTGTCGTTGCCCAGGTCGATGATGTCGTTGACCCAGGTGATCTTCTGCAGCCGCTCCCGGAGCTTGTCCGCCCCGGCGTTGGCGTCCAGCTCCTTCTGCATGGCCTCGTTCTGAGTCTCCAGGAACTCGGCGCAGTTCTTCATGTAGGCCCCGGCGGCCTGGTCCATCTCGACGCGCAGGCCGGCCATGGCGGTCACCAGGCGGTTGGTCTCCTGGGCCAGCTTGCCGTACTCGTCCACCTTGGCCTGGGCCGCGGCCACCTGCTCCTTGAGCTTGGTCAGGCGGGGGAACTTCTCGGCGTGGGCCTTGGCCGCGGCCAGGGCCTTGTTGACCTCCTCGAACTCCTTGCGACCCTGCTCCCAGTAGGCGGCCTCTTCGGCCAGGGCGTAGCCGCGCATGGCGTACATGGTGAGCAGGGAGGTGCGCTCCACCTGGTTGGCCATGCCCACTTCCGGCACGTACTCCTTGGCCAGGCGCTCGGCCCCGCCCTGCACCGACTTCATGTTCAGGATGGCCATCCCGCCCAGGGCGCAGGCGATGGCTATGAGCAGGCCGAAGCCCAGTCCCAGCTTCACACCGAGTTTCAGGTTCTTGAACATGGCGACCTCCCGGCTTTTGGGGCTTGGCCCTGCCCCGGCAGTGTCATGCCAGGGAAGGCCACCCTGTGGGTAAGAAATGTACTTGAACATTCATTTAGAAAAAAAGCCGCAGGGAGTCAACCGGTTCATGAAAAAATACACGTAGTGATATTAAGCTACTATGAAAAATGTTGCGGAAACATGCACGGGCATATGCGGTTGCGCGATATGCGCAGCAATCATTACATATTCTTATAATACACCTATATTATTGATATAATTCTGCGAGATGCCACAAGGGCGCCGGAGTGCTGGCTCGCGGCTGGCGACCATAGATATTAAATGTTCATTTAATGCCAGGGGGGGCATTGCCCCCGCGCGGGGACTGGCTCGACGCGCACCGCGGCCGCGGGAGGGGGCCGGGGCGCCGGGGAGATCCTGCGGGCGTTTCGCGGCGCGGCCTCAGGGCCGGGCCATGAAGAGTCGCTCGAAGCGCTCGGCCGGCAGGTTCCGGGTGGCCCGGACCAGGAGGAAGAGGGCGGCCAGGGAGAAGGCCAGCCGGCCCCAGAGGATGCCCGAGGCGTGCGCGCCCATGAGCACCATGAGCATGGTGTCCTCGATGAGGGCGTGGGAGAGGCCCAGCAGGGTCACGGCGTAGAACACGTCGCGCCGCCCGATGCGCCCGGCCCGGGCCTCGTGGATGATGAGCCCGCTGCCGTAGGTCAGCCCCAGGGCCAGGCCGATGACCGTGACCACCGAGGCCTCGGGACCGATGCCCACCAGGCGCAGCACCGGCCGGAGGATGGCGTCCAGGAGCGCGGTGATGCGCAGGGCG
This sequence comes from Pseudomonadota bacterium, assembly GCA_023453335.1. Classification (GTDB taxonomy): domain Bacteria; phylum Desulfobacterota; class Desulfovibrionia; order Desulfovibrionales; family Desulfovibrionaceae; genus UBA6814. The sequence continues at coordinate 2,160 of JAEXTU010000067.1, forward strand.
GTCAAGAGGCGCATGGCCAGCATGAGGGCCAGGATGATGCCGAAGATGGCCACCAGGTTGCGGGCCTCGCCCAGGGCCCAGGCCCAAAGCCCGGCCGGGGCCGCGGCCGGGGTCCACAGGATGCGGGTGGGCTCGGCGAGGGCGCCGGTGAGGGAGTAGGCCAGGTGGAGCAGCCAGCCGCAGGCCAGGGCCCCGGCGATGCGCGCCGCCACCTGGCCCCCCAGGGAGGGGCCGCATTTCTCGGCCACCTTGCACTCCACCGGCAGGTTGTGGGCGATGAGCAGCATGGTGCACAGCACCGTGCCCTGGGCCACGCTGAGCCCCTCGGCCGGGGCCAGGGTGGCGAAGACCAGGAGCGCGGAATAGATGTTGTTTAAGAGCCCGGTGGCCCAGACCAGGCCCATGGACGGGGGCAGGCCCACCAGGCCCATGAGCGGGGACAGGGGCCAGGCGAACAGGCCGATGAGGTCCAGCTCCTTGAGAATCTTCACCCCGATGATGATGGGGATCATGACCTTGTAG
>JAEXTU010000077.1 GCA_023453335.1 Pseudomonadota bacterium
CCTCTGCTAGCCTTTGACAAAATCCGCTCCGGCCTGGAGGGCGTCGGCGTTTTTGGGAATGAGGTGCTTGTAGTGGCTGGAGATGACCGAGGACAGGCTGTCCTTGACGGATTTCAGGCTCACGCAGCCCGTGGCCTGGACGTAGGCCCCCAGGGCGACCATGTTGGCCATGCGGGAGTTGCCGAGCTTGTCCGCTATTTCGTTGCACGGAACGAAATACGGTTTGCTCCTTTTCTTGTCCGCCAGATCGGCGTCGATGAGCGAGGAGTTGATGATCTGGATTCCGCCTTTCTTCAATCGCGGCTGGAACTTGTCCAGGGAGGGCCGGTTCATGATGATGAGGCTGAGGGGCGAGGCGATGAGGGGTGAGCCGATCTCCTCCTGGGATATGACCACGGTACAGTTGGCCGTGCCGCCGCGCATCTCCGGGCCGTAGACCGGGATGTAGGTGACGTTGAGGCCCTGGTGCATGCCCGCGTAGGCCAGGAGGTTGCCGATGAGCAGGACGCCCTGGCCGCCGAAGCCGGCGATGATGACATCCTGGTACATCAGCAGGTGGCCTCCAGTTCCTTGGAGATGTCCTTGAACACTCCCAGGGGGAAGTAGGGGATCATCTCGTTGGCGATGCGTTCGTTGGCCTGGACCGGGGTCATGCGCCAGTTGGTGGGGCAGGTGGCGAGGATCTCCACGAAGGAGAAACCCAGACCCTTTTCCTGGATCTCGAAGGCGTGGCGCACGGCCTTCTTGGCCTTGGCCACGTTCTTCACGGTGTCCACGGCCACCCGCTCGGAAAAGACCACCCCGCCCAGGGAGGCGATGATCTCGGCCATGCGGATGGGCATGCCCTCGCGTTCGCGGCAGCGGCCGCCGGGGCAGGTGGTGGTCTTCTGGCCGATGAGGGTGGTGGGGGCCATCTGGCCGCCGGTCATGCCGTAGACCGTGTTGTTCACGAAGACCACCGAGATGCGCTCGCCGCGGTTGGCGCAGTGCATGATCTCGGCCATGCCGATGGAGGCCAGGTCGCCGTCGCCCTGGTAGGTGAAGACGAAGTTGTCGGGCCGGGCGCGCTTCACGCCGGTGGCCACGGCCGGGGCGCGGCCGTGCGGGGCCTCCACGGTGTCCAGGTTCAGGTAGTTGTAGATGAAGACCGAGCAGCCGATGGAGCTGACGCAGATGGTCTTCTCCACCAGGCCCAGGTCTTCCAGGCATTCGGCCACGATGCGGTGGGCGGTGCCGTGGTGGCAGCCCGGGCAGTAGTGCATGGGCCGGTCCACCAGGACCTTGGGAATCGGATTGACTTCGCGTTCCTTGAGCATGGTCAGCTCCCGAGGCTCTTGGCGATGGGCCCGAGGCTCTTGGTGATGGGCTTGATGAAGTCGTCCGGGCTGGGCAGGTCGCCGGGGTAGAAGCAGTGGAACTCGGAATCGGCCAGACCGCGCACGGCCAGGCGCACATCCTCGACCATCTGGCCCAGGTTGTGCTCGATGGTGAGGAAGCGCTTGCCCTGCTGGGCCAGGTCGCGCAGGGCCTCTTCCGGGAAGGGATAGAGGGTGATGGGCCTAAACAGCCCCACCTTCTTGCCCTTGGCGCGCAGGGCGCGCACCGCGCTCTTGACGATGCGGCCGATGGAGCCGAAGGCGCAGACCACCAGGTCGGCGTCCTCGGTCTCGTAAGCCTCGTAGCGGATCTCCCGCTGCATGGCCTGGTACTTCTTCTGGAGTTCTCGGTTGTGCCCGGCCAGGGCGCCTTCCTCCAGGAACAGGGACTTGATGATCCGGCCGTTGCGGCCCTTGTTCCCGCAGAGCTGCCAGGTATCGGCCTTGTCCTTGGCGGGCTTGGGCTTGCGCAGGACCACCGGCTCCTTCATCTGGCCCAGGATGGCGTCGCCCAGGATCATGACCGGGTTGCGGTACTTGAAGGCCAGGTCGAAGGCCAGGAGCACGTGGTCGTAGGCCTCCTGGCAGGTGGCCGGGGCCAGGACCAGCAGGCGGTAGTCGCCGTGGCCGCCGCCCTTGGTGGCCTGGAAATAGTCGCCCTGGCTGGGGCCGATGTCGCCCAGGCCCGGGCCGCCGCGGCTCATGTTCACGATGACCGCGGGCAGTTGGCTGCCGGCCATGTAGGAGATGGCTTCCTGCTTGAGGGAGATGCCCGGGCTGGAGGAGGAGGTCATGGCCCGGATGCCGCAGGCCGCGGCGCCCAGGAGCATGTTGGCCGCGGCCACCTCGCTCTCGGCCTGGACGAACTCGCCGCCGGCGTTGGGCAGGGCCTTGGACAGGAACTCCGGGATGTCGTTCTGGGGGGTGATGGGGTAGCCGAAGAAGCAGCGGCACCCCGCGGCCAGGGCCCCGTGGCAGATGGCCTCGTTGCCCTTGACGAAGATGCGCTCGGATCCTTTGGGCATGGGTTCCTCGCTAGGCCTTGGCCTTGGACTTGGCCGGCTTGTCTTCCACGAAGACCCGGATGGCGAAGTCGGGGCAGATACGGGCGCAGGACGCGCACCCGGTGCACTCCTGCATGCTGGCTGCCGGGACCTCGGCCACCTTGTAGCCTTGCGGGTTGAATCGGCCGGACTGGATGATGATGCCCTTGGGACA
>JAEXTU010000098.1 GCA_023453335.1 Pseudomonadota bacterium
CACGGACCTGGCCTTGCGCGTGGCATACCCCACGGCCTTGAGCAGCATCATGGCCGAGTGCCGGAAGTCGTGGCCCCCGGTCAGCGCATACCGCAAGGGATACGCCATCTTGACGAGCGCAGGGAGGACCGTGAACAGGGGGTACAGGGACTGGGCGTAGATCGAATAGAAGAAGACCAAGAACGAGGCGAGCATGACGCACGTGAAGCTGGCGAAGGCGCTGAGGAACCAACAGGTGGCGGCCAGCAGGTAATTCCCGTGCAGGATCGCGTGCACCCCGAGCGGGAAGAATATCCAGCCCAGGGCATTGTAGTTCTGAAGATTGAAGGTGCAGGCATAGAAGGTGGTGCTGACGAGCAGCATGCCCATGACCAGGGCCAGCCAGGCCGCATCCACGCTGCCCGCCCAGGCGAGGTGGGTGGCCCACCAGCCGACCATGCCGGTGAGCACCGTCACCGCGCCGGCGCCCCAGAAGGCGTAGAGCGACAGGATGGTGTAGGGGAAGAAGAAGGAGAGGTTGAACCGGCCGGTGCCCAGCAGCGGGCTGACCCCGTCGCGGCCCAGGCGGTCCATCTCGTGGGCCACCGACCAGTAGAACAGGTTGTTCACGCTGGTGTAGGGCTCGAAATGGGAGAACCCCCGCCAACGGCCGTGCAACAGCGTCCGACACGACCACAGGCCCTGGGCCAGGCGCACCGGCGTGGCGACCAGGACGGTCAGGGGGTAGAAGGGGAGGAGCAGCAGCCGCCAGAGGCCGAAGCGCCGCCGCAGGGTGGCCAGGACCTTCCACAGGGCATCCATGCCTGCCCCCTACCCTTTTTTCCGGCCGGTGGCGAGTGCGGCGAGCTCCTTGCCGATGGAGAGCAGCGCAGCCAGGGCCAAGAGCCCGGCCAACGCCGCCGCGGTCATCCCGAGGGAAGGGGCCGGGCCCGCATTGAGCGCGTTCAGCAGCGCGACCCCGCCGCCCCCCAGCACGGTCAGCCCGGCAAAGGTCCCCAGGGGAAACCGCACCGGCCAGAGACGGGAGCCGACCGCCAAGGTGAGGATGATCCACACGCTGAAGGACAGTGCGGTCGAGATCGCCGCGCCCATGAGGCCGTACGCGGGGATGAGCAGCCAGCCCAGGAGCAGGTTGGCCGCGGCCCCTGCAGCGGCCACCACCGCGGCCAGCCAGGTCTTCTCCGCCCGCAGGATGGCGCAGCCCACCAGGGCGTAGAGCCCGAAGCACACCGGATACCAGGCCAGCACCCCCACCAGGGGGGCGGCCGGGGCATACTGCGCCGGGGCCATGAGCCGGAGCAGGTGCGGGGCCGCGGCCGTGAGGATAAGCACCCCGCTCACCGCGGCACCCATGTAGTAGCGCGAGACCGTCCGGAACAGCCGCTCTCCCTCCGCGTCCCACAGGGACTGCATGGCGATGGGAAACCAGGCCTGCCGGAAGGCGGCCACCGCCATACCCATCACCAGGGCGAAGCGGTAGGCAACGGCGTAAAGGCCGAGTTCCTCCGGGCTGAGGAAGCGGGCCACGAGCCAGCGGTCGGCGGAGCTGAGCACATCCATGGCCAGGGCCGCGGGCAACAGCGGCACCCCGAAGCGGAGATACTCTCGCCAGCGGCCCCAGGCCTGCCGGCCCAGGGCGAGGTAGGCGCGTTGCGAATGCCAGAGCGCCGCCGCGCACAGGACGGAAGCCAGGGCGAAGCCGAGGAAATACCCGTCCTGCCCCAGGCCGGTGCGGATGAGGCCGATGGCCCCAGCGCTCGCGAGCACCGCGTGGAGTGCGGCAAATGCGACGAAGTTGTAGGGACGGGCGGTCAGGCGGAACAGGTCCTGCCCCTGGAGCAGCACCTGGAAGCAGAAGGCCGCCAGGAGCGCCAGTCCCAGGGAGAAGGGGGTGAGGCTGTCCAAGGAGAAATACCTGTTCAGCAGGGGCGCCAGGGGCACGGCCAGGGCAAGAACGCACAGCCCGCACAACCCCCGCAGGGAGAACACCGATGTCACCAGGGCGGAGCGCTCGGCATGGCCCGGCTTGTTGTGGAAGAAATAGAATCCCTGGGTGCTTAGTTGGCCCATGTCCATGAGGCTGGCAAAGACCAGGCCCAGGGAGAGCAGAAACTCCACCGCGCCGTATTCCCCGGGGTCGAGGATGCGCGTGAATACGGGCAGCAGCACAAAGGGCAGGCCATGGGAGAATCCCAGCCCCAGACCGTACAAGAGCGAATCCCGCCCCAGCCGCTTGACGATCTGCACGGTCTCCCCTGTTGCCTAGAGCAGCGCCCTAGCCTTGCAGACCACGCCGCGAACCGGAGTCGATCCTGTCATGGCGGGAGTCATCAGTACTTGAGGACGCCCAGCCCGTGCAACCGGTCACAGGCGATGTGGCGCAGGATGTAGGGACGGACGTTTCGCCATATCTCCCCGGGGTCCGGGACCCGTCCCAGGCAGCGCTCCCGCAGCCTAGCCATCTCCCGTTCGCCCAGGTCGGCGATGGCCGCGCTGGTCTTCTGCTGGGGATGCACCCGGAACGCGCCCAGGAAGCGCGGCAGCCGCACCATCCGGGCCCCGGCCTCCCGGAAGCGCAGGATGAGGTCCCAGTCCATGGCGAACTGGAAGCTCTCGTCGAACCCGGCCCCGGACCTGTCCCATATCCGGCGGCGCCAGAACATGGTCTCCTGGGGCAGGTAGTCGGCCCAGGACAGCACCGCGTTGTCATGGCGCGGCATGACCCAGCGTCCCACCTCGTGGTCCTGCTCGTTGATGACCAGGCGGTGGCCGTAGACCACGTCCACCTTGGGGTGGCGGTCGAAGTAGGCGGCCACGTAGTACAGGGTGCCGGGCAGGTACACGTCGTCGGCGTTCAGGTAGGCCATGATCTCGCCGCGGGTGCCGGCGAAACCCAGGTTCAGGGCCTGGGTCTGCCCGCCGTCCCGCTCCGAGACCCAGGACAGACGGTCCGCGTAGCGGGCCAGGATGTCCTGCACCCCGTCCGTGGACCCGCCGTCGCGCACCACGTACTCCAGTTCGGGGTAGCCCTGTCCCAGCACCGAGAGGATGGTCCGCTCCACGAAGGCCGCCTGGTTGAGCACCGGGGTGACGATGGAGAAGCTCGGCCGCCTGCGGGGGGACGGCGGCCGGCCGTAGCGCTCGGGGATGGCCAGGGGCGTGGGCGGGTGCTGGTAGAGCACGCCCAGCCTTGGCTCGAACACCAACCGGGCCAGGTCCATGACCTTGAGGCCCTTGAGCGCGGCCAGGAACCGTTCGTGCTTGGCGATGATCTGGTCGCGCACCGCCAACTCGGCGTTGAGGCGCTCGATGAGCTCCCGGCGCTTCTCGGCCTCGGATGAGAGTTGCTCGATGAGCCTGCCTCGCTCCGCGGCCTCCGCCGTCAGGCGTTTGCCCTCACCGTCCCACCATTCCAGCAGCCGGCCCCGTTCCGCGGCCTCGGCCGTCAGTCGCTTGCCCTCTTCATCCCACCACTCCAACATACGGCCACGCTCCGCGGCCTCGGCCGTCAGGCTTTCGATAAGCCGACCGCGCTCCTCGCACTCGGACTTGAGGACGTCGTACTCGCGGGCCTTGTGGGACAGCCCCAGCAGATCCGCCCCGCTGTCGTGCGCATAGTCACGGATCTGCGGGCGGATGCGGCGGGGATAGAAGAGCAGCACGTCGTTGCACACCGCCGGCTCATGCTCCGCGCTCAGGGCAGTCAGGGCCGCCAGCACGTCCGCCAGGTCCGGCCACTGCGCCATGTCCTGCGGAGCGCCCGGCGCGCACAGGTACAGGCGGGCGTCGTCGATGAGCACCACGCTGTCGGGGTGCAGCGGGCCGATGGCCGCCAATTCGCGGAGCAAGGGACTTTGCGAGGATTCCCCGGCGGTATTCTCGGCCACGCACCAGTGCGCGTCGAGCCAGAACAAGGTCGCGCGGCCGGCGTACTCCGGCCGCAGGGTGGCCAGCACCTCCCCCGAGTCACCCAGGTGCGCCTTCACCCCGCTGTCGCCAGAGAATCGAGCGCCGGCTTTGGTGTGATACTCGGGCGACAGTTCGATGGTGTGGATCTCCGGGAAGTATGGCCGGACCAGGGCCACGGTGTCGCCCTCGAACGTGCCGGTCTCGATGAACACCTGCAAAGGCAAGACCGACAGGATGGCCTGCACCAGCCTGAGATCAATGGAGAAATGGATGGCGCCCACAGATGGCCTTGTACCCTGGTTGAGGTTGCGCGGTGCGGGGCAACGTATGACCGAGGCCGCCCGAGGACGGGCTGACCGCCGGCATTGCCCGGCGCCTGACTATGGCGCGGCGATTGTTCAAGGGATATCTTCCTATGCGTTGCGCCAAAACTTGGCAACCACCGGATGCAATTCTGAGGTCTGCGTGACTCCTGCCGACTGACTCATCTTCCTGCCCCCTGCGGCTGAGCCGGAATATTCGAAGAGTTGGACGCAATGCCGGGCGGTTGACCGCAGCCAGGCATCCCCGCCGCGCCCACACCCGTACTCAGGACCGGACTGGGCCGGAACCGGTTTCCGCACCGCCGATACGGACGCTCGCAATCATCACGCTGATATCCCGGTCGTTGTGCGCCTCTCCCTGGAGCCGGGCCGGGTTGAACACCACCCGGCTCTCGACGGCGACCTCCACGCCATCCGACCTCTCCGGCATGGCGGCCAGGGGAATCCGCCACGCGTACTCCCCCGGCGCAGGAGCCTCCAGCACGGCCCGTGAAATACCGCCCGATTGGGCCTCAAGCCGCACAGGATGGATGGAGGCCGGGCCATAGGACAGCACAAGCAGCTCCAGGCGGGGCTCCCCTCTGCCCACGAGACTCCGCGGGATATGCACGGCCATGCGCTCGCCCATCCACCCGTCGGCATGGACGCCCTCAACCCAAGGGACCGTCGCATCTCCCAGATCGTGCAGGACGTTGAGGCCCGCAGGAGAATCAGCTTCCTCTGCAAAACAGCAGTTGGCGCAGGGAAGCGGGGCCTCCAGGATGGCCTCCCGCCAGGTCGCCGTGAGCGGAATGCCGCCCTCCGGGCCTAGGACTACGCAGCATGGGTGCAGCCGGCCGTGGGCATAGGCGATCCCTTCCCGGGCGCGGAAGCAGGGGGCCGGGTCGACCGCCCGGCGGCCGACCGGGATGTGCCAGGTGGGACCCGGCGCAAGGATGTCCTTGAGATGGCGCTTGGCGTACTCCACTTCGGCGAGATTGTCCTCGTAGTGGCTGATGAAGATGTCGTCGAAAAGGCGCAACGACTCGCCCAACTCCCGAATCCGGAAGCCATTCGTGGCCAACGTCACGCGCCGGCATCCGAACATCTCCCGCAGCCTCGGGGCGAGAGTGGACAACTGCGGGTGGAGGGTGGGCTCGCCACCGGTAACGTAGAGATGCTCTATGC
>JAEXTU010000156.1 GCA_023453335.1 Pseudomonadota bacterium
GGACCAGGCCGCCGCCTCTCGGCTGCCCGGCGACGCCCGCTCCCTGGCGGCCGAGCAGGCCGGGAAGCGCCCCGGCGCGGACGGCCGCGAGGCGGGCGACAAGGACGGCCGGAAGCAGGGCAAGGAATCTCCGGCCGGCGGCCAGGCCGACTTCGCCAAGTCCGCGGCCCAGACTGAGGACCAGAAGGCCTGGAGCGAATTCTGGAGCAAGGTGGCCAAGGACCGCGCCGCCGCGGCCGAGACCCGCGCCGACATGAAGCGCGCGGCGTCCGAGGCCTCCCCGGTCGCGGATGCAGCGGCGGCCGCACCCCCGCGCGCCGAGGCGGGACAGTCCGCGCCGGCCTCCGGTCTGGAAAAATTTGCCTCCCGCGACGTGCTGCGCCAGGTGGAGGGCGGCATGCTCCGCAACCTGGGCGAGGGCAGCAAGCAGCTCACCCTGCGCCTGGACCCGCCCGAGCTGGGCAAGCTGAACCTCCAGCTCACCGTGCGCGGCGACGAGGTCAAGGTGGTCTTCAAGGCCGAGAACGCCGATGCCGGCACCCTGCTCCAGGAGAACCTGGGCCAGCTGCGCCAGGCCCTGGAGAACCAGGGCCTCAAGGTGAGCAAGATGGAGGTGCAGACCCAGCTCTCGGACGGCGGCACGAGCCAGGGCTGGAACGGCGCGGAGCGGCACAACGACGCCCGGGAGCAGGGCGAAACCGCCCGCGCCCTGGATCGGATGCGCATCCTGCGCGGGGGCGACGGTGTGGTCCGGGAAATGCAAACCGGGGTCCTGACGGCAATTCATTCCCATGAAGGGCTTTCGGTCATCGCCTAGGCCCCGGAGAAGCGCACCATGTCCACGACCTACACTCCCACCAATATCATCGGCAAGGCCGAGACGGAGTTCCAGGCCCAGCAGACCTACGGCAAGTCCGATCTGGGCAAGGAAGACTTCCTGACCCTGCTGGTGGCCCAGCTCCAGCACCAGGACCCGCTCAATCCCATGGATGACAAGGACTTCACCGCCCAGCTGGCGAACTTCTCCAGCCTGGAGCAGCTCACCGACATCAACAAGGGCATCCAGTCCCTGACCGAACAGGCGGGCACCCAGGACATGCGCACCGCGGTGAGCTACATCGGCCGCGACGTGCGGGCCGCGGGCAACAGCGTCTCGGTGGCCGACGGCAAGGCCAGCACGGTCTACTACTTCCTGGATGCCACCGCGGAGAGCGCCTACGTCAACCTCTACGACGTGAATGGCAATATTGTGCGCACCGTGCAGCTGGGCGGCCAGCAGGCCGGCGAGCACACCTTCGAGTGGGACGGCAAGGACTGGGCCGGCAAGGCCGCCCCGGACGGCACGTACTACGTGTACATGGCCGCCCAGGACGCCAGCGGCGCGGCCATCCTGACCGACACCGAGGTCTCCGGCCGGGTGGCCGCAGTACAGACTTACAACGGCAGCAACTACCTGCGCCTCACCGACGGCCGGGTGGTGGACTTCAACAAGGTCTACGAGGTGGTGGATCCCTCGGTGGCCGCGACGACGGACGGTACGTCGGACACGACGTCGGAATAAGGAGGTCGAACCATGGGTCTTACTTCTTCAATGTGGACGGGTGTTTCCGGTCTCTCCGCCAACGGCGAGATGATGGGAGTGCTCGGCAACAACATCGCCAACGTGAACACCATCGGGTTCAAGGGTGCGCGGATGTTCTTCGAGGACTTCATCAGCCAGGACCTGAACACGTCGGCCGGCGTGGGCCAGGTGGGGCGAGGCGTGGGCATCAGCTCCATCTACGGCGACTTCTCCCAGGGCGCCTTCGAGACCACCAACGAGGCCACCGACTTGGCCATCGGCGGCAAGGGCTTCTTCGCGGTGAAGGTCAAGGGCGAGGAGGCGGTGTACTACACCCGGGCCGGCAACTTCCGGTTCGACAAGGACGGCTACCTGGTGGACCCGCACGGATACGTGCTGCAGGGCTGGGAGATTTCCACCAACACCGGGTCCAACCTGGCCACCTCCTCCTCGGGCTCCTCGGACACCACCTCCACCTCCAAGATCAAGGGCACCGGCGTTCCCAAGAACATCCGGCTGGAGGGCTTCACCGCCCAGCCCAAGGCCACCCAGAACGTGACCATGGTCACCAACCTGGACGCCCGGGACGGCGGCGACAAGTCCGCCCTGAGCAGCGACAAGTTCTTCAGCATGTTCCAGATTTGGGACGGCCAGGCGGACACCCCCCTGGGCGACACCCGCTTCGCCTACCAGAACTCCATCAAGATCTACGACTCGGGCGGCACCTCGCACACCCTGACCGTGTACTTCGATCAGGTGACCGTCTCCGACGCCGGCGGCAACCGCTACTGGGAGTACATGGTCACCGTGTCCCCCACCGAGGACGGCCGGACCCTGGCCGGCCAGACCATGAACACCACCTCCGCGGCCGGCGTGCTCATGATCGGCACCATGAAGTTCGACGCCGGCGGCCAGCTCAAGGACATGAGCGCCTTCACCCTGCAGAGCGACTCCACCGGCGACATGAAGGCCCTGTCCAACTGGAAGCCCGCGGACTTCAACACCGACGGCATTCCGGTGTTCACCGCCAACTTCACCGTGGCCTCCAACGCCAGCTACGCCCTGGCCTCCAGCGCCAGCACCATCGCCATCAACTTCGGCCTGACCAACGCCGACCCGTTCACCAGCGACGGCTGGACCAACTCCACCATCTCCAACGCCTCCATGATCGGCAACACCTTCAACAACATTCCCGGGTTCCAGAGTCCGGATCCGGCCTCCCTGTCCACCACCAGCTACTCGGGTTCGTCCTCGACCCAGTACCAGACCCAGGACGGCTACACCTTCGGCTTCCTGCAGAGCGTGTCCGTGGACCGCGACGGCATCCTCACCGGCCGCTACTCCAACGGCGTGGTCCTGGAACTGTACCAGGTGACGCTCTACGACTTCCAGAACAAGTGGGGGCTGCGCCGGGAGGGCTCCAACCTCTTCTCCGAGACCCTGGACTCGGGCGTGTCGGTGGCCGGCCCGGCCAACGGCAACGGGTACGGCTCCATCTCCTCCAACTCCCTGGAGCAGTCCAACGTGGACTTGGCCGCAGAGTTCGTGAAGATGATCTCCACCGAGCGCGGCTTCCAGGCCAACTCCAAGGTCATCACCACCACCGACAACATGCTCTCCACCGTCATCGGCATGAAGCGGTAAGCAGCCGAGACCCTTCGACCTCCAATCCACCCGCAAT
>JAEXTU010000237.1 GCA_023453335.1 Pseudomonadota bacterium
CCCCGCGCCACTTGCGGGGGGCCGGCCGGGGCGTTGGCGGGGGCCGGCCCCTGCCGGCCGTGGTGGCCGCCGCGGTGCAAGGCGGGGTCACCCTGGTCCAACTCCGCCACAAGGGCGCGGGCACACGGGAGCTGCTGGAGGAGGCAAGGGCGCTCAAGGCCCTCCTCGACCCGCAGGGCGTCCCCCTCCTCATCAACGACCGCGCCGACGTGGCCCTCGCCGCAGACGCGGCCGGCGTCCACCTGGGCCAGACCGACCTGCCCGCTGCCGAAGCCCGCCGCATCCTGGGTCCCGACGCCATCGTGGGCCTCACGGTGAAGACCCTGGACCAGCTCCGCGAGGCCGAGACCCTCGACGTGGACTACCTCGGCATCGGCCCCGCCTACCCATCCCCCACCAAGCCCGACGCCGGCCCGGTCCTCGGCCTGGAAGGCCTGCGCGCCTTTGTCACGGCCACAAGGCTGCCGGTGGTGGCCATCGGGGGAATCGGCCCGGAGAACGCGAAAGAGGTCTACGCCTGCGGGATGGCGGGGGTTGCTGTGGTGTCTGCCATCAGCGCGGCCGGGGACCCGGAGGGAGCAGCGCGGGGGATGCTTGCCTGTATCGGACGATGCGTGTAGCCACAGTTTACACATCGCCTGCAGGAGAACGGAAGAGCGTGGTTCAACCGAGTTCGTTATGAAGTACCTCGATTTTCTCTCCAAGCTCATATGCCGGTTTACCTTTACCCTGGTCTTCTCCCTTCCCCTGGTCTTCGTATATCCGCTTGTCCCGGACCGGATCACCCTGGCTATGTATCTCTTGCTTGCCGGGTTTGGCTGGGGCCTCGACTTCCTGTTATTCTCCCACGGGGTAGCCAGGAACATGCCGAATCGTCCTGCCGGAGTGTTTGCCCGGGGATTTTTCTATCTTAAGGCGTTCACTGTGGATTTTTCTGAAGACATCACCCGCGGACAGATGGCCACTCGCGGTCTGCTCTTCACGTCGATCCTGATGCTTTTTGCGTCAAAAGGCTGCGCGCTTCAGGATCTCAGATATGAATTGGTGCTTAAGCATGCGGAATCGTACTACGTCTACTCCGGTGAGACCCGGAAGTATATCGGCGTGCTGCAGGAACTCGTTCGGAGAGGGTACGAGCCGGCGCGACTCATCTTGGCGGGGAAGGGGAGAGAGGTAAAGATATCCGGCCTCAGCATGCCCCCATATTCTGCGCTTGCTGCCGTGTACAGCGGCGGAAGGAGCGATGCGGTGAATTGCACGATGGCCGTGCAGTTTCTGGACGCCGGGGTGGAGAGCGGGGAGGCCGAGTCGGCATATCTCCGGGGGATGATGTACCAGAACGGAACCTGTTCGCCTCCCGACGAGGCGAAGTCCCTGGCGCTGTTCACCTCGGCGGCGGCCAAGGGGCATGTACCGAGCGCGTTGCGGTTGGGCAGGATGTATGGGGACGGGTACGGTGTGGAAAAGAGTAACGATGCAGCAATAAAATTCTATGGCATTGCCGCAGCGCAGGGTTCCATTGATGCCTATCCGGCCATGGTGCGGCTGCTCCACGCGGAAGGAAACGATGCAGAGGCGCGTCAGTGGGGCATGAAATTATTTGAAGAATTTAGAAATACGATAGAAAAAAGAGCGAAGTTGCAGAAAATGCATACATCCGAATAGCTCTGGCGTGACGTGACCCGGCCAGAGAGGCCCCCGCGCCGCGTTTCACACGGCAAGCGGCTACCCCGCCGCCCGCCTACTCCTCCTCCAACACCGCCTCCGCCAGCTCCACGGCCCCCAGCACGTATTCCTTGCACTTCTTCTGCTTCATCTCCTGGCCGGCGAAGGCCTTCTGGCCGTCGGCGGTGTTGAGGTCCACGCCGAGGAGGCCGGGGCAGGTGGTGTGGCCGAAGCGCTGGGCGAAGCGGGTGGTGAACTCCAGGGCCAGGGACTGGGCCGCCAGCCAGGCCTCGCGGTCGGGCTCGTTGCGGCCGCGCAGGACACCCAGGGCCAGGAGCGCGCCGGTGAGCGCGCCGCAGGGGCCGCCGGCCCGGCCGAAGCCGGCGCAGAGCGGGGTGGCGATCCTGGGGATGAGCGGCGAGGCCACCCCGTGCGCCTCGGCCAGGGCCAGGAGCACGCTCTCGGCGCAGAGCCAGTCGGCCTTGAACAGTTCCAGGGCGCGGTCGCGGGCCTTGCTCACTGCAGGGCCTCCCCGCCGGGCATAACCGCATCGGCCTCGGCCGCGGCGGGCCGGTTAGCCTCCTGCTCGCGCAGGGCGCGGCGCAGCACCTTGCCCACCAGGGTCTTGGGCAGTTCGTCCCGGATCTCCACGTCCCTTGGCACCTTGTAGTTGGCCAGCTTCTGCCGGCACCAGGCCACAATCTCGCTGCGCTGCACGGTCTCGCCCTCCTTGGGCACCACGTAGGCCTTGATGATCTCGCCGCGGGAGGGGTGGGGCAGGCCCACCGCCGCGGCGTCCCGGACCTTGGGATGTGCGTAGAGCACCTCCTCGATCTCCCGGGGGTAGACGTTGTAGCCGCCGATGATGACCAGGTCCTTCTTGCGGTCCACGATGGTGAAGTAGCCCTGCTCGTCCATGACCGCCACGTCCCCGGTGTAGAGCCAACCGTGGCGCAGGGTGGCGGCGGTGTCCTCGGGCCGCTTCCAGTAGCCGCGCATGACCTGCGGCCCCTTGATGCACAGTTCGCCCTCCTGGCCTGGTGGGAGCACCTCTTCGCCGGTGGCCAGGTCCGCGATGCGGGCGTCGGTGGCGGGCAGGGGCAGGCCGATGCTGCCCGGCTTGCGCACCCCGTTCAGGGGGTTGAAATGGGTCACGGGCGAGGCCTCGGTCAGGCCGTAGCCCTCGATGATCTCCGCGCCGGTCAGCTCGTGGAAGCGGCGCTGCACCTCCAGGGGCAGGGGTGCGGACCCGGACACCAGATAGCGCACGCTGCGCAGGTCGTAGGCGGCCAGGTCCTTCTGGGCGAGCAGCGAGCCGAACACCGCCGGCGCGCCCGGGAAGATGGTGGGCCGCAGCTTGTGGATGGCGCGCAAGAGGTCCCCGGGCACGTAGCGGGGGATGGGGTACACCGTGGCGGCCAGGGCCGCGGGCAGGTTCAGGCACACGGTGAGCCCGTAGACGTGGAAGAAGGGCAGCACGGAGAGGAAGCTCTCGGTGCCCCGGCCGAAGGCGTGCAGCTGGGTGGCGCATTGCTGCACGTTGGCCGAGAGATTGGCGTGGGTGATCATCACCCCCTTGGCGATGCCGGTGGTGCCGCCGGTGTACTGGAGCAGGGCCAGGTCCTCGCGCGGGTCGGCCAGGGTGTGGGAGAGCCGCTCCCGGCCCTGGAACAGCGCGCCCCAGCGCAGCACCGTCCCCTTGTCGTAGGGCACGGACACCAGCTGCCCGGCCCGCCACAGCTTGAGCCGGAAGAGCAGCCCCAGGGGGAAGCGCAGGCCGTCGGCCACCCCGGTGACGATGTAGCGCCGCACGGGCAGGCGCTCGCGCAGGGCCGCCACCTTGGGCCAGAGGTGGTCCAGCACCACCATGGTGGAGCAGCCCGCGTCGCCCAACTGGTGGACCAGCTCGGTCTCCATGTAGAGCGGGTTGACCATGACCGCCACGGCCCCGGCCTTGAGCACCGCCCAGTAGGCCAGCATGGTCTGGGGCAGGTTGGGCAGCATGAGCGCCACCCGGTCGCCCGGGCCCACGCCCAGGCGGCGCAGGGCCGCCGCGGCCTGCTCCGCGCGGTCCTGGAGCGCGGCGTAGGTCAGGCGCAGGTTCTGGAAGCGCAGGGCCTCGCGTTCGGGAAAGTCCCGGGCCGAGCGGTCCAGGTACTCGAACACCGGCACGGCCTCGATGGCCGGGTCCGGGGGCACCAGGGGGTCATAGCTGGCCAGCCAGGGCCGGGCAGGAGGCGAATCGGGCATGGGCCTTCCGGGAGGGTGGAGTGCGTCCGCCGCTATGGCTTCGGGTCAGGGCGGGCCCCTTCTCCATGGGCCAAATCCGGCCCGAAGGCAAGACCCGCCGCCGGGTTGTCACCGCAATGCCATCCGGGGCAGTTGCCGGGGGGTTGTGCCGGCCCGGCGGGCGTGCGATGCTCGGGCCGCGACAGCCGGAAACCGGGAGGCAGCCATGGGCGGCGAGGAATTGGCGGAGCGCATCGCGGAGAAGGTGGTGGCGGTGAACACGCTCCTGCGCAAGAAGGGGGCGGCCGGGTTGGAGGTGCGTGTGGTCAAGGATGCGGGCCGCATGTGGGTGCGCACCGACCTGGTGGAGCGGGACGGGACCCGCCGATTGCGCCAGGAAAGTCCGGAACTCGGCCCGCAACAGGTGCTGGACTACCTGGGCACGATGCTGGCGTCTCTGGGCAAGGCCTAGCCCGCGTTTCCTGCACCAACGGGGGCGGGGAAGGCCTTGACCCTTTTTCGCGGAACCGCCACAATCATCACTATGTATGTCGAATCCAAAAAAGAGTTCCGCGAGTTGTCCGAGGACCACGTGGCCAATTCCCTGGCTTCGGGCAATGTGAACGACCCGGTGGTGGTGGAGGTGAAGCGCATGAGCGACGCCATCGTCGCCACCTTCAAGGCCGAGGCCAAGCGCACCGGCCGCTACCCTGGCGGGCTGCTCGCGCTCAAGGGCCGCTGTCCCATCGAGGACGCGGCCATCCGCGAGGGCACCACGGCCCTGGAAAAGATGTTCGGGCTCTAGCCGGACCCGGTTGCGCCGGAGCTCCCACGCGCCGCGGCGCGGGGGACTTTGGCGTTTGTCGCGGCTATCTGGGCTTCTTGTCCCGCATGATGGGCTTGGCGATGCCCAGGCTGGCCAGCTTGTCCTTGAGGCCGCGGGTGTCCTCGGGCCTGCCCGTGAAGTTGACCAGGACCCGGTACCAGGTGCGGCCCTTGCCGTCGGTGGTCTGCTCCAGGCCGGAGCCTAGGCCCTGGCCGGCCAGCTTGGTGCGGAACTCTTGGGCCGCGAACTGGTCCGGGAAGGCCGCCACCTGGTAGACGTAGCGGTAGACCTGGCCGCTGGCGTCCGCGTCCAGGGCCGCAGCGGATTGGGCAGCGGCGGACTGGG
>JAEXTU010000292.1 GCA_023453335.1 Pseudomonadota bacterium
GCCGGGAGGATACCGCGGTCCTGGTGGCCACCTTCCTTTCCACCCTGTTCCTGGACCTGGAGTTCGCCATCTTCGCCGGGGTGATCCTCTCCTTGCTCATCTACCTGAACCGCACCTCCCATCCCCATTTCACCGCCCTGGCCCCGGTGGAGTCCAAGGGCTCGCGGCATTTCGTGGACGCCTCCGGCGGCCGGTTCCCCGAGTGCCCCCAGCTCAAGATCCTACGCCTGGACGGCTCCATCTTCTTCGGCGCGGTGAACCACATCTCCGAGGCCCTGGAGAAGACCATCGCCGTGAGCCCGGAGCAGTGCCACATCCTGGTGGTGGCAAGCGGCGTGAACTTCATGGACGTGTCCGGCTGCGAGATGGTCTTCCACGAGGGGCACAGCCTGCACGCCGCAGGCCGCGCCCTGTACCTCTGCTCGGTCAAGCCCGAGGTCATGCGCATCCTCTCCCGGGGCGGCTGCCTGGCCCGGGTGGGCGAAGCCAACGTGTTCGAGGACAAGTGCTCGGCCCTGGCGGCCATCATTCCCCGCCTGGACCCGGAGCGCTGCCGGTACTGCCATGTGCGCATCTTCCAGGAGTGCGCCTTCCAGCCGAGCGTGGACTTTCCCGACGGCCTGCCCGGCCTGGGCGGTTCCTGTCCCGTGTCTTTCGGCCCCCGCGGCTGACCTCTTTTCCTAGCCCGCAAGAGGCCTTGCGCCCGCGGCCCGGGGGCCGTATGAAGGAGGGTGGGACAGGGAGTAACGGCGGGGCGGGTCACGCTGCCGCCCTGAGTTTTGCCCGATACTTCCCAGCATTGCCCGATGTTAACGTGCTATATTCCAATAGTTTGTGAGGCATCGCGCAAGCCTGTCCCGGATGGAACGGCGGTTGCAGACTCCCCGGCGTTGGCCTGATGGCCTTGCGCGTTTTCCGGAGTCTGGGCCGTCCGTGCCTGGGGCGCACAGCGCAAAACCGGCGCACGACGGACCGGGTCGGGGAACGCACACCCGCCGGGGCGGAGGGATGGGCCCTCCGCCCCTTGGCTGTCCGGGGCGGTCGCCCGGGAGCGGCACACACCAAGGAGCAGGCCGTGTCCGAGAACATGAAGGTCTTGTTGGTGGATGACGAGGACGATTTCCGCGAACTTTTGGCCAAGCGCCTGGGCAAGCGGGGGCTCACGGTGAGCACCGCCTCCACGGGCGAGGCCGGGCTCGGCCAGGTGCAGGGCGGGGATTTCGACGTGGTGGTGCTGGATGTGAAGATGCCGGGCATGGACGGCCTGGAGGTCCTGCGCCGGCTGCGCAAGCTGGTCCCGGACACCGAGGTCATCCTGCTCACCGGCCACGCCAACATGGAGGTGGCGGTGGAGGGCATGGACCTGGGGGCCTTCGACTACCTCATGAAGCCGGTGGCCATCAACGAACTGCTGTACAAGATCCAGGACGCCACGGCCCGACGCCGGCTGCGCCTGGGCCGCCAGGGATAGGAACGCCGTCCGGCAAACCCCGCGGCCAGCCGCGGGCCTAGGGCTAGGGAACATGGCCACATCCGGCCTGCTCGCCACGCTGAGGCGCCTGTTCGCCGGCGCGCCCGCCCTGTCCCCGGAGCAGGAAAAGGAACTGCTCCGCCACCATCTGGAGCGTTGCCACAATTTCAAGCTGCTGCTGGCGGCCAACAACCGCGCCCTGGAAGTCATGACCGACATGGAGGAGGCCCTGCGCGGGGAGCGGACCTTCGGAGCGGGCTATGTGCGCGAGGCCTGCACCCGGGTGGCCTCCGAGGTCTTCGCCATGGTGCGCGGCCTCACCGGTCTGGCCCCGGGCCGCTACGACGGGCTCGTGCCCCGCTTCAAGGCCATCTCTGCCGAGATCAACCAGGCGTTGCAGGCCGTGGCCGTACGCCGCGACGGCCCCCTGGTCCTGCCCCTGGCCGGGCTGGGCGCGGACCTGCTGAACGAGACCGGGAGCAAGCTGGCCAACCTGGGCGAACTGGCCCGGGCCCTGGGCGCGGCCATCCCCCGTGGTTTCGCCGTCACCGCCTCGGGCTTCGCCCGGTTCATGGCCCACCAGGACCTGCAGGCCGAGGTGGACCGCCGCATCCAGGCCGCGGACGCCACCCGCCTGGACGAGCTGTACGCCCTGTCCTCCAGCCTGCAGGGCCTCATCGGCGCCGCGTCCCTGCCCCCGGACCTGGAGGCCGCCATCCGGGAACAGGTGGACCGGCTGGTGGACGCCGCGGGAAAAGGGGTGCTCCTGGCGGTGCGCTCCTCGGCCATCGGCGAGGACGCCCTGGGCGCCACCTTTGCCGGCCAGTACCACACCGAACTGGGCGTGGACCCGGACGAGGCGGTGCAGGCCTACCGCGAGGTGGTGGCCGCCAAGTATGGGGTCACGGCCATGACCTACCGCCTGGTGCGCGGCATCCCGGACGAGGACGTGCCCATGTGCGTGGGGGTCATGGAGATGGTGGACGCGGTGTCCAGCGGGGTGGCCTATTCCCGCGACCCCCTCGCGCCCGTGGAGGGCGGGGTGCTGGTGGAAGCGGTGCCCGGCCTGCCCAAGGCGGTGGTGGACGGCAGCGCGGCCGTGGACCGCTTCACCGTGTCCCGGGAGCCCCTGGCCCTGGCCGGTTCGGTGGTCGCGGCCAAGGAGTTCCGCTACGTCCTGGCCGCCGGGGCCGGCCTGGACCGGGTCGGCCTGACCCCGGAAGAGGCGGGCCGGCCCTGTCTGGACGAGGGCCAGGTGCTGGCCGTGGCCCGGCTGGCCCTGGCCGCGGAGAAACATTTCGGCGGCCCGCAGGACCTGGAGTGGGCCTTTGCCCAGGACGGGAGGCTGGTGCTCCTGCAATGCCGGCCCCTCAAGGAGGCGGCCCCCGGCGAGGAGTCCGCCCTGCCCGAGGCCTCGGCTTCGCCCCCGGCCTCTCCTGCCCCGGCTCCGGCGGACG
>JAEXTU010000366.1 GCA_023453335.1 Pseudomonadota bacterium
GTCTTGGAGCACGGCCAGGCCCAGTTCGAAGCGTTCGGTTTCGGGCAGGGGCAGCCGGCGCAGGTAGGCGGCCAGGCGGCGGCCGGCGCGGTCCAGGCGGTCGGGCCCGGGCCGGGAATCGGTCCCCCCGGGGGGCGCCCCGCCGTCGGAAGGAGGGGCGCCCGGGCCGGAGGTGGTGTCGTCGTTGGGCATGGGGCTACAGGGGCTTGTAGGCGTAGCTCCAGGTCTCGGTCAGCACGTCGTAGCCGCTGCGCAAAAACACCCGCATCTCGATGGGCGGCCGCTTGTCGGGCAGCACCTTGCCCAGGGTGGACTCGCTGTCCAGGGCGATCTTGTACTGGAGCCGCCAGTTGCCGGTGATCTCGTTGCGGTAGGCCTGCTGCTCCACCAGGCGCGCGCCCGCGCCCACGGAGATGACACCCTCGACCTTGGCGTCGGGCTTGAGCGCCCGGATGGCCTTGCCGTCGAAGTCCAGCACGAAGATCTTCTCCAGGTCGGTTTTGCCCGCAGTGACGCGGGTGGCGGAGCAGAATCCGGTGGGGCCGTCCTCCGGGGTGGGCGAGTACCAGCGCATGGAGTAGTCGAAGCGCATGGGCTGGCCGGCCGGGGCCTGCTTGTCCGGGATCCAGTAGGCCACGATGTTGTCGTTGATCTCGGTGTTGGTGGGGATCTGCACCAGCTCCACCCGGCCCTCGCCCCAGTCGCCCTTGGGCTCGATCCAGATGGAGGGCCGGTTCTCGTAGCGGGCCTCGAGGTCCTGGTAGTTGGTGAAGTCGCGGTCGCGCTGCAACAGGCCGAAGCCCCGGACGTTGGGGGCCTGGAAGGAGTTGACCTGGAGGCCCTTGGGGTTCTGCAGGGGCCGCCAGACCCACTCGCCGGTGACCATGCGCAGGAGCAGGCCGTCGGAGTCGTGCACCTCGGGCCGGTAGTCCTCGGGCTTGGGATAGGAGTTCTCGCCGTAGAAGAACATGCTGGTCATGGGGCCGATGCCGATCTTCTCGGTGGGCTTGCGCATGAAGACCACGCTCTGCACGTCGATGTCCAGCTCCGCCCCGGGCTTGGCGGTGTAGGCGTACGCGCCGGTGACGCTGGGGCTGTCCAGCAGGGCGTAGAGGGTGACGCTCTTGTCCCCGGGCTTGGGGGTGAAGAGCCAGAACTCGCGGAACCAGGGGAACTCCTCGCCCTTGGGCGAGGCGGTGTCCACGGCCAGGCCGCGGGCGGACAGGCCGTAGTGGTGGCCGCTGGCCACCCCGCGCAAATAGCTGGCCCCCAGGAAGACCAGGAACTCGTCGGCGTAGTTCTTGTTCTTGTACGGCGCGTGGAAGCGGAAGCCGGCCGTGCCGATCTCCATGGGCACCTTGTCGTAGAAGGTGTTCTTCCCGTAGTCGTACATCTCCTTGGTCACGGCGTAGTGCTTGGCCTTGCCCTTCTCCACCGTGTTCATGGCCACGGTGCGGTCGTAATACAGGCCGGGGTGGAAGAACTGGACCGTGAAGAAGGGGTTCTTCTCCTTGGCCCAGAGGGACTGGGGAATCTTGAAGCGGATGTCCCGCCACTGGTCGTAAATCTCGCCCAGCAGGAAGTCCGGGACCATGCCCTTGGGCTGCACGTAAGGCTGCCTGGACAGGGCCTGGGCCTTGGCGATGACGGTCTCGAAGCTGAAGGGGGCCTCGGCCGAGGCGTCCGGGGTGGGGGCGGACACGCCCACCGCGGTGCAGAGCACCAGGGCGCAGGCCAGGGCCAGGGACAGAAGCATTCCGCGGGAACGCCGGGAGCCCTGGTCGGCGGGGCGGGAGGCGGCATGACGGGTACGCATGACCTCGTTCTCCAGGAGGGAAAAGTTTTTTACACAGACGTGCAGAACCCGTGTCTCTATCATGTAGAATAGAGTTTGCAATAAAAATGTGCAAGTCCGGCAACCCGCGCCAACTCTGCTTCGCAGGGCGGACTCCGGAAACCCGGCGCAAAGCCGCCAGGTGGGGCGGGCGGTCCCCCTGTTTGTCCCGGCGTTCAGGCCAGGGGACGCAGGGAGGGATTGCCGGCCGGGCAGGAATATTTTTTCGGGCGCCCGCCCGCGGCGAACCCCGGAGGCAGTCTGGACTTTTCCGGAGCGTGCCGGCCGCAACCGGCGTATCCGTGCGCTCGGCAGGCTCCGGAGGCCTATTCCTTCCCGCTGGTTGCGCCGATAACACGGGCAACCATGTACAACCCCAAATCGCCCTGCACGGCCTGTTTGCGGGAAGACCGCGACAACTGCGCCGTCACCTGCCCGGACCTGGCCGGCTACCGCCGGACCCTGGACGTGCTGGACCCGGAGGAGGCGGTGCGGGCCAGGCGGACCCGGATCCTGGACCTGAGCCTGGACCTCCTGGCCGGGCGCAGGGCGGACCAGGGCCGCTCCCCCTAGGCCGCTCCTGCCGGCCAGGCCCCCGGCCGCGCCGTCCCCGCCGCCTTCGGGCGTCCCATCCCTTCCCGGACTGTTGCAGCCACCCGCCAACTTCGCTGGACAAAACAGTGTATTCCAGGAGGTTTCCCCCGTCTGGGGAGCCGAACGCTTGACCCGTTCCGGCCGCGGTTGTATCTGTGAGGTTCGCATCGCCGAATCCCGCCCGGGGCGGGAGCGGGGGAACCAACCACGGGGGCGCATCGCCGCGCGCGCGGCGTAGGGCAATCTCTTCGGCCCGAGCCCGACAGCTAACCTCGCAGGTGTCGAAGGGAGCGCTCCTCCATGGCCGAGGCGCTCCGTTGTCCTGGCCGGAGGTTGCGTTTCATGTCCTGTCCGGTTCCCGCCCCCGGGGGCGACACCCCCCAGGCTCCCCATTCCGAAGGCCACCACATCCCGGGGTCGCTCTCGGCCCTGGCCCTGGCCGCCCTGGGCATCGTCTACGGCGACATCGGCACCAGCCCGCTCTACGCCATCAAGGAGTGCTTCTACGGCGAGCACGCGGTGGCCATCAATCCGCTGAACATCTACGGGGTGCTCTCCCTGGTGTTCTGGTCCCTCACCGTGGTCATCTCGGTGAAGTACGTGCTGTTCATCATGCGCGCGGACAACAAGGGCGAGGGCGGCATCTTCGCGCTCCTGGCGCTCCTGGCCGGGCAGAAGGGCCGGGCCTCCCGCTGGATTCCGCTGCTGGCGGTGTTCGGTGCGGCCCTGCTCTACGGCGACGGGGTCATCACCCCGGCCATCTCGGTGCTCTCGGCCATCGAGGGCCTGAACGTGGCCACCACCGCCGCGGCCGACTACGTGGTGCCGCTCACCTGCGTGGTGCTCTTCGGGCTGTTCTTCTGCCAGCGGCACGGCACCGACACCATCGGCAGGGTGTTCGGCCCCATCATGGTCGTCTGGTTCCTGTCCCTGGCCGCGCTGGGCCTGGCCGAGGTGGTCAAGGGCCCGGAGATCCTGGCCGCGCTCAATCCGGCGTACGCAGTGGGGTTCTTCCTGGAGAACCACCAGCACGGGGTGGTGGTGCTGGGCTCGGTGGTCTTGTGCATCACCGGCGGCGAGGCTCTCTACGCGGACATGGGCCACCTGGGCAGCACGCCCATCCGCCTGTCCTGGTACGCCCTGGTGTTCCCGGCCCTGCTCCTCAACTACTTCGGCCAGGGCGCGCTCCTGCTCAAGCACCCGGAGTTGGTCTCCAACCCCTTCTACGGCCTGGTGCCGCGGGACCTGCTCTACGCCATGGTGGGCCTGGCCACCGCGGCCACGGTCATCGCCTCCCAGGCGCTCATCTCCGGGGTGTTCTCCCTGACCCAGCAGGCCATCCAGCTGGGCTTTTCCCCGCGCATGCAGATCGTGCACACCTCGGGCAAGGCCATGGGCCAGATCTACCTGCCCGGGGTCAACTGGGCCCTCATGCTGGCCTGCCTGGCCCTGGTCCTGGTGTTCAAGGAGTCCACCAACTTGGCCGCGGCCTACGGCATCGCGGTCACCGCCACCATGGCCATCACCTCCCTGCTCTACTATCAGGTGACCCGCTCTCTGTGGCGCTGGCCGCGCTGGGCCTCGCTCTCCCTGCTCTGCCTGTTTCTGCTCTTCGACCTCTCCTTCCTGGGGGCCAACCTGCTCAAGGTCCTGGACGGCGGCTGGATCACCCTCATGATCGCCCTGGGCATCATGGTCCTGATGACCACCTGGCGCGACGGCCGGGCCGCGCTGTTCCGCGC
>JAEXTU010000092.1 GCA_023453335.1 Pseudomonadota bacterium
CGCCAGGGCTGGTTGTTGAGCCCGCTGGGGGCCCAGCGGCCGGCCTCCAGGATGGCGGCAAGCTCCTCCCGGGTCACCGGGTCCGCGGTGTACTTGCGCACGCTGCGCCGCTCGTGCAGGGCAACGAGCACCGGATTGTCCATGGCCATGCTGCTCTCCTTGGCTGGTCGTGGTCGGACTCGGTTGTGCCTTGAAACCGCCGGCCTTGTCCAGCGCGCCCCGCTTGCCCAAATCTCCCGGGGGAAGTATGGGAAAACTCCATGAAACCCATCGCCACCCTGCTCCCGGACCACGGCCCCCGCCTGTCCCGGCGCGACCTCATCACGTGCGAGCACCTGCTGGCCCAGGACGTCGCCTCCTTTTTGCCCTACGCCTCCTACTCCCTGGCCTTCCCCAAGTCCCTGGACCAGGGCGAGGCCCTGGAGGCGCTGCACCGCGGGGAGACGGTGTATCTGCCCAAGGAGCGCCGGGTGCTCCTGCCGCTGGTGGCGCAGGGCGCGCTCCTGGGGGTGTTCGTGGCCAAGGGCGCGACCCTGAAGGCCCCCTCCACCCTGCCCCCCTACCTCTCCCGGCTGGCCGCGGCCAGCATGGAGAAGCTCCTGCTCTTCAAGCGCTCCATCACCGACCCGGCCAGCGGCCTGTCCACCCGCGACCATTTCATGGAGGGCTTGGCCCAGGAGGTGGAGCAGGTGCGCGAGAGCATCCTGCCCGGGCCGGAAGGGTTCGCCGACGCCCCGGCGCACGGCTACACCGCGGGCTTCGGGGTGCTGCTCCTTACCCTGGACAACCTGCCCGACCTGGAGTGCCGCTTCGGCTGCGCCTTTTCCGCCGGGGTCCTGGCCCGGGCCGCGGAGATCGCCGGGGCCGCGGCGCCCGAGGGCGGCTTGGGCGCGCGCCTGGGCGAGAATCAGATGGCCCTGCTCCTGCCCGGGGCCGGCCCGGGCCGCTGCGCCGAGCACGCCGGCCGGCTGGTCGGGGAACTGCGCGAGGAGCTGTTCGAGGTACCGGTGCTGCGCGAGGGCGCGCGGCTCACGGTGACCGCGGGATTCGCCAACTATCCCCACGACATGGGCGGCCGGCACCTGGAGCAGCCCGCCCCCGAGCAGGCCGCGGTGCTCCTGGCCAAGGCGGCCCGGGCCGCGGCCGTGGCCCGGGAGCACGGCGCGGGCCAGTGCCTGGGCTTCGGCTCCATCATCCGCGAGGGCGGCCGGGTGCTGCGCACCCTGCCCATGCACCGGCTCTCGGTGAGCCTGGGCCAGGGGGTGGGGGCGCGGGACGGCCAGCGCTTTCGGGCCCTGGCCCCGGAGCCGGGCAAGAACGGCTACGTGGCCGAGATCACCCTGCTGGACGCGGGCGAGGATGCCTCCCTGGCCGAGGTGACCCACCTGGCCTCCCCCACCCGGCCGGTGGCCCCGGGCGACCGGCTGGAGCTCATCGACGAGGAGGCCATCGCCGCCGCGGCCGCCGCGGCCGCACCCCGCGCCGGCGCGGCCGGGCCGCTCTCCTCCCGCGAGTTCCTGGAGCACTTCATCCAGGCCCGGGAGCGCTGCTCGGGCTTCGCCCTGGTCCTGGCCGCCCTGCCCCTGGACCACGCCGAGAGCCTGCCCGGGGACGAGACCGAGGCCCTGGTGGGGCAGGCGGCCCGGGCCATGGCCCAGGCCTTCGGGCCGGACGCGGCCATCGGCCGCTTCGCCATCGGCAGCCTGCTGGCCTTCGTGCCCGGCCTGGGCCGCAAGCGAGCCGCAGAGCTGGCCGGGGAGATCATCCCCGGGCTGCCCGCGGTGAATGGCCGCCCGCCCGCGGTGGGCGTGGCCTTCCACCCCTTCCTGTCCTTTGCCAAGGCCGACGCCCTGGAGAACGCGCGCAAGGCCCTGGAATACGCCCGGCTCCTGCCCGCGCCGCACCTGGGGGTGCTGGACTCGGTGGCCCTCAACATCCACGCCGACGCGCTGTACAGCCAGGGCCAGACCTACGACGCCATCGAGGAGTACAAGCTCTCGCTACTGGCCGACCGGGGCAACGCCCTGGCCCGCAACTCGCTGGGGGTGTGCCTGGCCCGCACCGGCGACTACGCCGGGGCCAAGCGCCAGTTCAAGGCGGTGCTGGAGAAGCGGCCCCGGGACCTCATGGCCCGCTACAACTACGGCTACGCCTGCCAGCGCCTGAACCAGCCCCGGGAGGCGGGCGAGGCCTTCCGCGCCTGCCTGAAGCTGGACCCCGTCCACCTCTACTCCCACATCCGGCTGGGCCAGTTGGCGCAGCGGGCGCGCCGGTTCCGCGACGCGCGGCGCTGGCTGGCCAAGGCCGCGGACCTGCCCGGCGGGGCGGAGCTGACCCGGCGCTACCTGGCCCGGCTGGCCCTGGCCCAGGGCAAGCCCGAGGAGGCCCGGGACCTGCTGCACCAGGCGCTCATCCACAACCCCAAGGACTCCCTGTCCCTGCACCTCATGGCCGAGCTGTACCTGGACCATGGCGAGGACCCGGAGATCGCCGAGGCCCTGGCCCGGCAGAGCGCGGCGCTCAAGCCCGACGCCCCGGCCTTCTGGCGCACCCAGGCCCGGGCCCTCAAGGTACAGTCCAAGACCGAGGAGGCCCTGGCCGCCCTGGCCCGGGCCGAGGGGTAGGCCCCTAACCCTTCCTGATCCCCAGGCGCTTGAGCCGGGAGTCGAAGGTGGAGCGGTTGACCCCGGCCTCGCGGGCCGCGGCCGAGATGTTCCAGTGCCGACGGGCGAGGAGCTGGGTCAGGTAGGCCCGCTCCAGGGACTCCCAGGAGTGGCCGGCAAAGGGGTCGGCCGGGGCCGGCGCTGCCGGTTCGCAGTCCGCCGGGCGCGGGGTGCGCAGCCGGGCGGGCAGGTCGGCGGGAGTGACCGCCGGGCCGGGCGCGGCCACCAGCACGTGCTTGACCAGGTTCTCCAGCTCCCGCACGTTGCCCGGCCAGGCGTAGCCGGCCAGCGCCTCCATGGTCCCGGCGGGGAAGGTCTTGGCCGGGACGCCCAGGCGGGCCGCCTCCCGGGCCATGAAATGCTGCAAGAGGTAGGGCAGGTCCTCGGGCCGCTCGCGCAGGGGCGGCACGCGCAGGGGCAGGACGTTCAGGCGGAAATAGAGGTCCTGGCGGAACTCGCCCCGGGCCATGGCCTGCTCCAGGTCCTTGTTGGAGGCGGCGATGATGCGCACGTCCACGGTGCGCGGCGCGCCGCCGCCCAGGGGCTTGATCTCCCGGTCCTGGAGCACGCGCAGGAGCGCGGCCTGCAGGTCCGCGGGCATGTCCCCGATCTCGTCCAGGAACACCGTGCCGCCGCGGGCGGCCTCGAACAGGCCGGCCCGGTCGCGGTAGGCCCCAGTGAAGGCCCCCTTCCTGTAGCCGAACAGCTCGCTGGCCAAGAGCGAGGCCGGGATGGCGCTGCAGTTCTGGGCCAGGAAGGGCGCACTGCGGCGCGGGCTCAGACGGTGGATCTCCCGGGCCACCACCTCCTTGCCCACCCCGGACTCGCCGGTGACCAGCACCGGGTAGTCGGTGCGGGCGTAGCTGGCCGCGGTCTCCAGCACCTTGCCGAAGTCCGGGTTGGGGCCGGCCACCGGCCCGGCCTGGCGCAGGGCGGCCACGGCCCGACGCAGCTCCTCGGCCTCCCGGGCCCGGGCCGAATATTCAAGAGAATTGGACAGGGCGATGGAGCCCACGTCCACGATGTTCTGCAAGAGGTCCAGGTAGCCCTGGTCCAGATTCATCCGGTCCCCGCCCGCGGACACGTCGATGATCTCCACCACCCCGTAGACCGTGCCGTCGCGCAAGAACAGGGGGAAGCCGAGGATCAGGCTGCTCTTCACGGTGAGGCCGGCCTCGGCCTCCTTGAAGTGGCGCGCGTCGCGGCCGGGATCGGCCACGGTCATGCGGCCGTGCTCCATAACCCAACCCACGATGCTCGGCCGGTCGGTGGGCACCTGCATGCCCCTGACCTCCTCGCTCTGCATGCCCACCGCCTCCACGCAGGCGTAGTGCCCGTCCTGGCGCACCCACAGGGAGCCGCGCTCCACGTTCTGCAGTTCGAGCAGGAGCATGAGGAACTTGAGCAGGAGCTTTTCCGGGGCCAGCTCGCCCGAGAGCAGCTTGAAGAAGTGCAGGGAACTGGCGGTCATGGGGCCTCCCGGCCGGTCAGGGGTCGCACACGGAGTTAACGAAATATCGTGATTTTTCCGACATGGCAAAAGAAACTTTCGTGAACTCGCAGCCGGTTCACGCTATATTCCGTGGCAAAGGCCCTGGCTTTGTCCCGGCCCGCCCGCTCGCGGCCCCGCCGGACAAGGCTTTCCCGGGTCCGGCCGCCCAGGCCGGAAAGGGCGTTCACCCTGGCACGGGTGTTGCTCGAATTGGAGCAGGCATCAAGACGTTGCGAGGTGCGGCATGAACATCGTCTACCGCTTCCGGCTCACCAAGATCCTCTACGACCAGGTGCGCTTTTCCCGGCAGGAGATCGGCGCGGCCCTGCGCTCGTGGGAGGACCGCGAATACAAACAGCTGTGCGACTACGTGAGCCAGTGCCGCAAGGTCGTGCCCAAATACGTGCAGCGCCTGGCCGACCTGCTGGGCGTGGAGGCCCGCGACGTGATCGCGGACATCATGCACGGCCGGTCCCTGGCCCCGGACGGCGGCGGCGACGGCGCCAAGGACTTCGGCGGGGTGTACCTGCCGGAGGACACCTCGGACCGGCTGAGCTACATCGAGAAGCTCACCGGCGGCCCGGACCGCCAGATCATGTAGCCCTCCCCTAGGGACCCCACTACCTCGAAG
>JAEXTU010000294.1 GCA_023453335.1 Pseudomonadota bacterium
CCTTGATGTAGTGCGCGAAGCGGGAGGCGTTCAGGATGTACGGCAGCACCGCGGACAGGCGCGCGTTGGCGTTGGCTTGGTTGGTGTTGTACACCTTGGGCTTGTTGGCAGTCTGGCCGCCGAAGAACGCCGCGTAGTCGGAGTTCTTGCAGTAGATCAGGGCGATGAAGCCCAGGTCCGAGAGCTCCTTCTCGCGACGGTCGGTGATGGCCACTTCGGTGGGGCACTTCACCGCGATGTCGCCCTCGTCGGTGAGGAAGGTGTGCACGGGCAGGCCTTCCACCAGGCCGCCGCCCTCCACGCCGCGGATGGCCGCGGTCCAGGAGTACAGGGCGAAGGCCGTGGTGATGCGCAGGCCCAGAGCCCAGGCCGCGTTGCCCCACAGGTACTTCTCGTGCACCTTGCCGTCCACGTTCTCCACGTAGTTGAACTCCTCCACCGGCACGGTGCTCGGGCCGTAGGGGAGACGCAGCAGGATGTGGGGCATGGTGAGCGCGACGTAGCGGGAATCCTCGCTGTCCCGGAAGCTGCGCCACTTGATCAGCTCCGCGGACTCGAAGATCTTGGCCAGGTCGCGCGGCTTGGGCAGGTCGGTGAAGCTGGCCAGGTCGAACATCTTGGGGTCCACGCCGCCGATGAAGGGGGCATGGGCCGCCGCGGCCACGCCGGACAGCTTCTCCAGGAGCGCGATGTCCTGGGGATGCCGGCCGAACTCGTAGTCGCCGACCAGGCAGCTGTACGGGTTGCCGCCGAAGGTGCCGTACTCTTCCTCGTAGATCTGCTTGAAGAGCACGCTCTGGTCGAACTCCACGGCCTTTTCCAGGTCGTTCAGGAGCTCCTTCTTGGTCACGTTCAGCACCCGCAGCTTGAGGCGGGTGGAGGTTTCGGTGTTCATCACCAGGTAGTGCATGCCGCGCCAGGTGCCTTCCAGCTTCTGGAAGTCCGGGGCGTGCATGATCTCGTCCAGCTGCTTGGAGAGGATCTCGTCGATCTCCGCGATGCGGGAGTTGATCATGGCCGCGGTGTCGGCGCTGACCGTCATGGTCTGGTCCAGCACCTGCTTGGCCAGCTCGCCTACCAGGTCCTTGGCGTAGTCCACTTGGGACTCGTCCCGGACCATCTTGCCATCCCAGATTATTTTTTCGAGCAGGGTCTTTTCCCCGGTTTCTTCAGCCATGGTATCGCTCCTTCGTGATTGACGTTGAGCCGTCGGCCGGGACTAGCCCTCGGCCGGGGCCTCGCCGCCCTCCGCCGCTTCTTCGGCGGGCTTGAGCGTGGCCAGG
This sequence comes from Pseudomonadota bacterium, assembly GCA_023453335.1. Classification (GTDB taxonomy): domain Bacteria; phylum Desulfobacterota; class Desulfovibrionia; order Desulfovibrionales; family Desulfovibrionaceae; genus UBA6814. Next base: position 1,284 of record JAEXTU010000294.1, read on the forward strand.
TCGTCGGTCTTGGCCAGGACGTCCTGGATCATCTTGTCCAGGTCGTCGTTGCCATCCAGCTTGGTCAGCAGGTCGGACAGCCGCTTGCGGGCCTCGAAGAGCTTGCGCAGGGCGGGAACCTGTTTGACCACGTTGACCGGCTCGAAGTCCTCGATGTGGCTGAAGGTGAGGGCCACGTTGATCTTCTTGTCCTCGTCCGTCAGCTTGTTCTGGACCTGGAAGGCCAGGCGAGGCTTGGCCGACGCCAGAATCTCGTTGAAGTTGTCCCGGTCGATGAAGACGAACTTGCGCTCCTTCATCGGCGGCAGCGGCTCCTCGGGCTTGCCCGAGAGGTCGGCCATCAGGCCCATGACAAAGGGCAGCTCCTTCATGACGATGGCGTTGCCGATCTCCACGTCATAAGTGATCTGCACCCTGGGCGGGCGAACCCGGTCCAGTTTGTGTTGGATACTTTCAGGCATGGATTTCCTCCTCCTTTTCCACAGTGGCCGGTTGCGGGTATCCTGGTTTCACCCCCCGGGGCGCCAGGGGGTATGACCTTTCCCATTACCCTATAAAATTACCGCGTTCCATACGCCATGACAACATATATCTTCGTGACGGCGGCGAGTTTCGCCCCGCCGTCTTCATTCCTCGTCGCGCAGGCGCAGCCCGAGCAGGCTGTGGATGGCGTGCAGGTCGCTCTGATCATTGACGATCTCCGCCAGCAGTTCGGACAGGCTCATGTTGCCCCAGGAAACCGCTCGTTTGACCAGGTAGGGCACCGGGCTGTGCGGCTCCGTGGTCATGAGGTAATCCGCGGCGTCGGACAGCAGCCGGAAGGCCTCGGACCGGCTGCGGATGCGTCCCACTCGGCGCTCGGGCGCCCCATCCTGCTCGTCCACGGGCTCCTCCTCTCCATAGGCGCGGGGCGAGCCGGACTCGGCCTCCTCCTCCCCGTTGCCCTTCTCGTGATGGAATTTATCCGCCAGGCGGTGGACTTCCTTCAAGGTCTCCCGAAATTTCACCAGGCTCGGCGAGTTGCGGCCGCAGTGCTTGTCCAGGAAGGCCTCCAGGGCCTCGGTGAGCCGGATGCACTCGGCCAGGTCCCCGGCCAGGCGGGCGAAATGCGAAGCGGTGGTGAACATGACGCTGCCCAGGAACTTGGACCGGGTGGCCTTGCCCTCCTTCTCGGCCTCCGCGTAGGCGCTCTTGTCCCGCACCGCCAGGTGCTCCAGGGCGTTGGCCGACTCCCAGTCCTCGAAGGCGTAGGGCCGGGCGTCGCCCTCCCGGGGCGCGGTCAGGGGAATGAGCTTGAGGTTCACCGCCAGCTTGGCGTTCATCCAGTGCAGGGGGGAGAGGCGCATCTCCAGGTCCTCGCCCTCGGGGCGGGGGTGGAGGGTCTCCCAATAGCGCTCGCACAGCCCGGTGATGAGGGTGAGCCCCTCCCGGAGCCCGGCAAAGCCGTGCATGTTGAGCACGGCCTCGGTGAGCCAGGCGGCCAGCTGCAAGTCCTTGCTTTTCTTGGCCAGGGCCTCTTCGCAGACCTTGACCACCAGGTTCCAGTCCGCCTTCTTGAGTTCAGCCTCCCAGACCCCCTGGGGCAGGGTCGGGTCGTCCATGCGCCGCGCCTCCTTCACCGTGTCGTAGGTGTCGGCGTAGCGCAGGGATTCGCCCGTGGGCTCGCTGCCCGGCAGGGGGGCGAGCAGGGTCTCCAGGTCCAGGATGGGCGGACCCGACGGGGTCCGGGCCTCCGGGGCGGCGGGCTCGGGGGCCGCGCCGGGTTCGGGCTGGGTCTCTTCCATGCTCACGTGGCGTCACTCCTCGCTTACGGAATCCGTAGCGGAATCTTGGCCTTCTTGCCCGCGGGGGCGGCGATGCCGTTCTTGGCCGCCTCCCGGCCCACGGCCGGGGCCGAGATGGGGAAGTCCGGAACCAGGAGCGGTTCGGGCACCCGGGGCTTGTCCTTGGCCTGGTCCGGGGGCGGCGGCGGGGTGGTGACCTCCACCCGCACGAAGACCTTGGCGGTGTCCGCGCCGGTGTAGAGCACCTGGTCCGTGCCCGGCTGCTGCTTGGCGGTCTTCTCGTCCACGGTCTGCACTTCGAACTTCAGGGTGTTGGGCCGCACCCGGCGGAAGCGCAGAAAGTCGCCGGGTTGGGTGGCGTGGGACCGCAACAGCTCCAGGAGCGCCCAGGGGCCGCGGTAGTCGAAGGTGGCGCTGCGGTCCTCCACCAGGACCTTCTTCTGGGCCATGGCCGCGAAGGGCCGGATGGTGGAGTCCTTGGCCCAGCGCAGGATGAACTTCACCGGGTCGCCGAAGCGCCAGAAGCCCTGGGAGCGCTCGCCCTGGTAGCGGAAGCGCTGGCTGCCCACGTCCATCTCCCAGTCGATGATGCGGTTGCCGCCCGATTCGCTCTCCTGGTTGGTGCGGAACTCCACCACCATGCCGAACTCGGGCAGGTCCATGTCCGCCTGGGCCAGGTAGGCCTTGAAGAAGTCGCCCACCTTGTCCATGCCGGCCAGGAAGTCCAGGGCCGGGGCCAGGGCCGGGAAGCGGTCCTTGGCCGGGGCCAGGGCCGCGGCCGCGGCCTTGAGGTAGGCCAGGTACACCCGGAAGAACTCGCGCACGTCCTCGGGATCGGATTGCAGTTCGCCCGGCCCGGGCAGGGCGATGCTGAAGGGGAAGCGGCCGGCTAGGTAGCGGTTGAAGAAATCGGCCAGGTCCGCGTACTGCCGGTCGAAATTGGCGATGGTCAGGTCCTCGCAGCGCTTGCGCACTTCCGTGAGCAACGTGATGCGCCGCTTGGAGAAGAGGTCCTCGGCATCGCCCTTGACCAGGGAATCCGGGATCTTCTCCATGAAGTTCTTGAGGGTGACCGCGTTCAGGTCGGTGAGGATGACCTTCTCCAGGGCGGCCAGGGAGTTTTCCGGCACCTTGTTGTCGTAGCGGTCCAGCTCGCGCAGGATGCGCTCCCAGCGCAGGATGAGCCGCTCGTCGGCGTTGATCTGGCCGGGCGGCCGGTGCAGGAAATAGGACACCAGCGGCTCGGCGAACTCGTAGGCCAGGCGGCGGATGCGGCTCTTCTGGGCGTCCAGGTAGCGGACCAGCCCGCCCTTGTCGCCCACGCCGAAGGCCGCGTAGGCAAAGGGAGTGGCGCCGTCCCACCAGGAGGCCCCGTTCTCCCGGGGCAAGAACAGGCTGTCGCGCTCCAGGAGCGCGTCGGTCTGGAGCAGCAACGCGTAGGCCTGGCGGTCGCAGGTGGCGGCGATCTCGGCATAGGCCTTGGGCAACTCGTACTGGTCCAGGAACTCCACCAACTGGAGCAGGAAGGGCAGGGCCTCCTTGAACGAGCGCACCTCCATGCGGGCGTCGTCCTCCCAGGACCCGGGCGACAGGCCGCGGGACGGGGGTTCGAAGCGCTGCGCCTTGGCCACCAAGTCCAGGAGGTTCTTTTCCAGGCGCTGCGCGCCCATGGCCCGCACGGTCTCCTGCAGATCGGCCGGGAAGGTGGGCAGTTCGTCGGACACGAAGCGGCGGTAAGGCTCGGTGAAGCGCACCGCCTCGGACAGGAGCCCGGTGTTCCACATGAGGCGCAGGCCCTCGGGGGACTCCAGCTTGGCGGGCGCGCCCTCGGGCTCGGCCATGAATCGCTTGCCCGCGAACTCCTCCAGGGAGGCGCGCAGCTTCACCACCTCGGGCCGCAGGCGCAGGACCACGGTGTTCTCGTCGGTCGCGAGCAGGGGCCCGGTCACGTCGCTGCGCAGGCCGGCCAGGCGGCGCTTGAGCGCGGCGTAGCGGACCTCGCCCTGCTCGGCGTTCTCCCGCACCGCCTGGGCCCCGATCATGGGGGTGTCCCGGGCCTCGTCCACCACCCGCTGGTATTCCGCGCCCAGGTTGAGGACCTTGGAGTTCATCCAGGCGAACTCGGGCCGGGACAGGGCCTCGTCCACTGCGCGCAGGCGGGCCAGGACCTCGACCACCAGGTTGGGATTGCGCTTGAGCTCGCCGTGCAGCTTCTCCAGGTCGGCCATCTTGTCGCGCAACTCGGCCAGGCGCAGGGGCACCGGGCTGGCCTCCATGACCCGGCGGTACATGAGGTCGGTGAGCTTGCGGTACTTGGCCAGGGACTTGATGCGGAAGATCTTGAACCGGAAGGTCCGGTAGCGCGCGCCCTTGAGCGCGTCGTGGTAGTTCTGGGCGTCGCGGAAGAAGTCCTCGGGCAAGTCGATGCCGAAGAGGTAGGACACCAGCTCGGCCTGGGCCTTCTCATCGGTGGAGTCCTTCAGGTTGTTGTACACGTCCAGGTGCCGCTCCAGGCTGCGTAGGTCCTCGACGAAGCCCTTGAGGTCCTTGAACTCCTGGGTTTCCTCGGGCGTGGCGTAGGCCTTGCCCGCGGGCGGCAGGTCGGCGGGGATGGAGGCGGTCTCCATCACGTCCCTGGTCTTCTGCACCAGGCCCAGGAACATGGCCTTCATGATGATCTGGTCGTAGGCCACGGCCATGGCCTTGGAGATGTCGCGGTGCAGCCGGCTCATCCAGGAGCCGGGGATGAAGAGCGAGGTCATGCGGTTCTGGCGCACGTTGGCCATGCCCTCGAAGAGCCGGCGGGCGCGCACCCCGAAGTCCGCGAGCCGGGACTGCTCGGTGGTGAGCAGCTTGAGCACCGAGAATCCCTGTTCGAAGTCGATGTCGTCGGCCCCGCCGGACACGTCCTCGGCGATGTTCTGCAACAGCGGCTTGAGCGCAGCCTTGTCCTCGCGCAGGGAGGCGTAGCCGCTCCACATGCCCAGGCCCCAGATCACCGCCAGGGCCAGGGTGGCCGCCTGTAGGGCC
>JAEXTU010000304.1 GCA_023453335.1 Pseudomonadota bacterium
GCCAGGGTGATGATGCCCATGGTCTTCTGGGCGTCGTTCTGACCGTGGCTGGTGGCCATGAGGGCCGAGGACAGGATCTGGAGCTTCTTGAAGAGCACCCCCACGGTGTGGGGATGGGCCTGGCGCACGGCCCAGATGAGGCCCACCATGATCAGGTAGCCCGCGGCGAAACCGGCCAGGGGCGAGAGCACCAGGGGCAGCACCACCTTGACCACGATGGAGCTGTAGGACGGGGTATCCCAGCCCTTGTAGGCGATGGCCGCGCCGATGAGCCCGCCGATGAGGGCGTGCGACGAGGAGGAGGGCAGGCCCAGGTACCAGGTGAGCACGTTCCAGACGATGGCCCCGAGCAGGGCGGCCAGGACCAGGGTGCGGCAGCCCGAGACCAGCTCCGGGCTCACGATGCCGCCGGCCACGGTCTTGGCCACCGCCGCGCCCATGAAGGCCCCGGCCAGGTTGAGGGCCGCGGCCATGAGCACCGCGGTGCGCGGGGAGAGCACCTTGGTGGACACGATGGTGGCGATGGCGTTGGCGCTGTCGTGCGCCCCGTTGGTGAAGTCGAAGACGAGCGCCACGGCCACGATGGCCAGGAAGAGCAGGTGCAGCTCAGGCATTTTTCAGCATGATCCCTTCGAAGATGTCGGTGAGGGCCTCGGCGGTCTCCACGGCCTGCTCGATGCGGTCGTAGATGAGGGTCCACTTGACCATGTCCAGGCTGGAGCCCCCGCAGTCCGCGGTGTCGAAGGCCTCGCCCAGGCCCACGGTGAGCAGCATGTCGCACTCGTGCTTGAGGGCCTTGATCCGCTCGATGGTCTTGTCCGCGTGCTTGTTCTTGGACAGGCGCTCCAGCACCAGCCCGGCCTCCTCCAGCATGGTGTTGAGCAGCCCGGTCAGGCGCTTGGCCGGGTAGCGGACCGCGGACATGTCGTACACCCCCATGCGGGTGGATACCGCCTTGATGAGGTTGAGCAGCCGCTCCTGGGTCACGTTGATGGAGTGGATGTCCTCGCGGTCGATGGGGGTGATGAAGGTGGAGGCCAGCTCCTTGGCGATCCGGCGGGAGATGGTGTTGCCGTCGGCCTCGATGATGTTGATCTGCTTGCACTTCTCCTCCACGTCCGCGTAGTCGGTGAAGAGCTCGCAGAGGATGGTGGAGGCCTTGCGCAGCTTGCGGTTCTGGTCCTGGAACAGGTCGAAGAACTTGGGGCTCTTCGGGAACAGGGAAAAACCCATGCTGGTCTCCTGGGAATGTCGGCCCGGCAGGCGGGCGGACCGGGAAGCCGGCGGGCCGGCGGTTGTCACCCCTGGGTAGCGGACAGGATGCCCCGTCCCCGGCAATCCGGACGCGACGGACGGCTATCGTCACGGGCTCGTAACATGTCCGCCGCACTCTGCCAATGCCCGGGCATCCGCGCCGGCCCTGACTCCGCCCGCCGAGCCGCGCCGGAAGCGGCCTGCGGGCCGCACGCCGGGAGGCTCCCGGCCGGCGGGAAAGGCGAATGGCGGAGGGACAGGGCGCCCGCCGCGGCGGGCAAGGGACCGGCTACATCGCCAGCCGGACGGTGAGGGTGGAGCCCTGGCCGGGCTCGCTGGCGGCCGATATTTCGCCGCCCAGGGAGTGCGCCACCCGCTGGGCGATGGCCAGGCCCAGGCCCACGCCCTGGCCGGACTCCTTCGTGGAATAGAAGGGCGCGAAGATGTGGGGCAGCACCTCCGGGGCCATGCCCCGGCCGGTGTCCGCCACCTCCAGGACCAGGCCGGTTGCGCCGGCGCGGGCGGAGATGCGCAGGGTGCGGCGGGGGCTCTCGGCGGCCTCGGCTTCGGCTTTGGCCGCCGGGGCCTGGGTCGGGTCCATGGCGTCCAGGGCGTTGTCCACCAGGGCGGACAGGGCCTCGTCCAGCTCGGCCGCGGGCGCGTGCACCGGGGGCAGGTTCGGCGCGCAGTCCAGCTCCACCTGCACCCCCAGCCTGGCGATGCGGTCGGCGCGGCGCTCCAGGATGGCGGCCAGGAGTACGTACAGGTTAAGGTCCCGGGCCCGGGGGTCGCCGGCCCCGCAGTAGGTCAAGAGGCGCAGGACGATGTCCTTGCAGCGCATGCCGTTGTCGCGCACCACCCCGGCCGAGGAGGCGATCTCGTCCTTGTCCGGGCAGGCGGCCGCGTCCACGTCGGACAAGAGGTCCAGGATCCACTCCGCGGCGGTGACCATGTTGTTCACCGGGTTGGAGATCTCGTGGGCCACGCCCCGGGCCAGGTGGCCGAGCATGAGCAGGCGGCCGGCCTCGATCATGCGCCGGCTCTCGGTCTGGGAGGAGCGGCGTTCGGCGGCGGAGCGGATGGCCGCCTCCAGCACGTCGATCTCCACCGGCTTGACCAAATAGTCCAGGGCCCCCTTCTTCATCCCGTCCACCGCGGTGGACAGGCTGCTGCGGCCGGTGAGCAGCACCACCTGGGTGAGCGGCCGGGCCGAGCGCACCTCGGCGATGAGGTCCAGGCCGCTGCGGCCGGGGAGCTGGATGTCCAGGACCGCCACGTCGGCGTCCTGTTCGGCCAGGCGGGCCAGGGCCTGGTCGCCGTCGTAGGCGCCCAGGACCTCCATCCCGCGCAGGCCGAGCCGGGCCGCGAGCGCGTCCACGAAGTCGCGCTCGGCGTCCACCAGGAGGACGCGAGGCGGCATGCTACTTCCCGGACTTGTCCGCCAGGCCGCCGTCGAGCATGGTCTGCTCGGCGTCGCTCATGTCCCCGGCCTCGGCGAAGGTGGCGGCCACCATCATGCTCTCCACCTTCTTCTGGAAGGCATTCTTGATGCTGAAGATGAGGGCGTCGATGTCCACCGGCTTCTTCAGGTACTCGAACGCGCCGATGCGGGTGGCCTCGGCCTGGTCCTTGTCCGTGCCGTGGCCGGTGAGGATGATGACCTGGACGTCGGGCTTGTTCTTTTTCACCCGGCGCAGGACCTCCATGCCGTCAATGCCGGGCATGCGCAGGTCGAGGACGATGACGTCCGGGACGCTCTTGTCCATGAAGGCCATGGCCTCCTCGCCGGAGAGCACCACCTCGGCCTTGAGCCCGCGGATCTCCAGGCGCTCGGCCAGGGTCTTCACGAAGTTCTCTTCGTCGTCCACCAAGAGCAGCTTGATCTTCTTCATGTCCGCATCTCCTTTGGGACTATGGTTCGTCGGTTATTCGCCCTGGGCGCAGGGGAAGCAGAGGCTCCATTCCCCGGCCCCGGTATCCTGTTGCACGGTCATGTCGCCGGGCAGGCCCGCGCAGGCCCCGCCCAGGCCGGCCAGGGTTTCCGCGGCCCCGGGCGCTGCGCAGCGCAGGACGAACCTGCCCTGTCCGCCCTCCCGGGTGAGCCGGAGGAACAACTCGGACTGGGGGGGCAGGGCGGCGTAGCAGGCCTCCAGCACCATGCCCAGGCCGCAGAGCAGGCCCTGCGGATCGGCCGCCGCGCAGGGGGCGCCTAGCTCCTCCACGTGCACCGAAATCTTGCGCATGCGCGCCCGCCGGCTGGTGAGCACCACCAGGACCCGGGCCAGGGCCGCGGCGTCGGTGGATGCGTCCGTGTCGGCCACCAGGTGGCCCAGCCGGTTCAGGGACTCGGCCAGGGCCACGCCCTTGCCCACCTGGGCGTGCATGGCGGGCACCATGGTCTTGAACCGGGCCTGCAGGGTGGCCGCGTCCAGCTTGCAGCGGCACAGGAGGTCCTCCATGAGGCCCACGGTCTCCTTGATCCCGGCCAGCACGTTCAGCATGTCGTGCATGGCCGTGGCGGCGACCTTGCCCATCTGCCTGGCCGCGCCCATGCCTACTCGCCCGCCGTCGCCCGAGCCACGGCCTCGCCGATCTTGGCCACCAGGCTGTCGAAGTTGAAGGGCTTCATCACGTAGTCGAAGGCCCCTTCCTTCATGCCCTCGATACCGTCCTTGGTGGAGCCCTGCCCGGTGAGCAGGATCACCTGCACCGCCGGGTGGTCGCGCTTGACCGCGCGCAGCACGTCCAGGCCGCGCATCCCGGGCATCATCACGTCCAGGAGCAGTACGTGGGGCGCCTCCTCGGCCAGCCGGCGCAGGCCGGTCTCGCCGTCCAGGGCGGTGCGGGTGGCGATGCCCCGGATGGAGAGCCGCTCGGCCAGGGTGGTGATGAACTCCTCCTCGTCGTCCACCAGGAGCACCTTCCATTGGTCCATGTTCAGGCTCATGACTTGCTCACTCCGTCCGGCGCGGTGCGGGGCAGGAAGATGGTGAAGGCCGTGCCCTGGCCGGGCCGGCTCTGCACCGCGATCTCGCCGCCCAGGCGCTTGACGATGCCGTAGGTGATGGAAAGGCCGAGCCCCGTGCCCGTGCCGTTCTTGCTGGTGAAGAAGGGCTCGAAAATATGCTTGAGCGTCTCCTCGCTCATGCCGCAGCCGTTGTCGGCCAC
>JAEXTU010000028.1 GCA_023453335.1 Pseudomonadota bacterium
ACCCAGCGCTTCAACCTGGACCGCAAGTACTTCCGCGCCCTGCGGGTCAAGTTCCACAACCCCGAGTACATGGACGCCCACGTGGAGAACCTGCGCGGGCTGCTCAGGCACCTGCACCGCATCGAGCCCGGGCAGCCCGACGACTTCACCCTGCTCACCGCGGACCAGATCCTGGGGTTCCTGGCCATGCTGCGCGGCGGGCTGGTGGCCTTTCTGGGACTGACCGCGGGCGGGGCCATCCTGGTGGGCGGGTTCGTGCTGGCCAACCTCTTCCTGATCTCGGTGGCCGAGCGCACCACGGAGATCGGCCTGCGCAAGGCCATGGGCGCGGCCACCTGGGCCATCACCGCCCAGATCCTGGTGGAGGCCTGCCTGCTCACCTGCGTGGGCGCGCTGGTGGGCATGGGCCTGGGCATGGGCCTGGGCCAGGCCTTGTCCCGCCTGGGCATCCTGGAAATCCAGTTCTCCTTCAAGGTCTTCGCCATCGCCCTGGCCTCGGCCCTGGCCATCGCCCTGCTCTTCGGCCTGCGCCCCGCCCGCCACGCCGCCCGCCTGGACCCGGTCCAGGCCCTGCGCCGCAGCGAGGGCTGAGGCCCGTCCTCTTCCCCGGTTCCCCGGCCTGGAAACGCCGAGAAGAGCGGGCTTTTGTGCCGGATATCCAGCGGTGCGTTTCGCGCCGGAACAAGCCAGGGGATTGAGCGTGTTTCGAATCGGGTTGATTCTCCATGAAAATGATGCATACTATGCGACTGAATTGCATCGGCATATGATTGGGATAAAACCAGAGTCCCGGGGTGGGCGATAGGACCCCGGCTAAGGAGATTCTTTCATGAATCCGCTGAAAAACCTCCGTGTCGGCATCAAACTCTACGTCAGTTTCGCCCTGGTGGTGGGCATCTTCACCCTGGTGGCCTTCCTGCAGATCCGCAGCATGGCCGCCCTGGAGGGGCTCCAGGGCCAGGGGGTGGACCGTTTCAAGAGCGAGAAGAAGGCGATGGAGATGGACTCCCGGCTGGAGCACATGGCCTCCATCACCGGAAACGCCATCATCAACCGGAACGTGGAAGAGTCCGAGAAGGAGTTCCGGGAGGCTGCGGCCCAGGCCGAGAAGGACATGAAGGACCTGGCCGGCCTGGCGGACACCGCGGAGGAGAAGGCCCAGGCCGCGGAGTTCGCCAAGGCCTACCGGGAATACCTCGACATCGTCGGCAAAGAGCTTCTGCCCTACCTGAAGTCCGGGGGCGAGGACCGGAAGAAGATCAGCGAGCTCGACGCGCGCATGGACGCCGTCGCGGACAGGGTCATGGCGCAGTTGGACAAGTTCATCGAGAGCACGGAAGCCGAGGCCGAGAGGGCCGACAAGGAATTCGACGCCATCGCCTCGGCCTCGGTGCATACCGCCTACACGCTTTCCGGGATCGGGGTGCTGGCCGCGGCCCTCATCGCCGGCCTCATCACCCTGGGCATCGCCGGCCCGCTCAGGAAGGCCAGCGCCTTCGCCCGGGAGGTGGCCGCGGGCCGCATCGACCGCGAGTTGGCCATCGACCAGCGCGACGAGGTGGGCCAGGCCTGCGCCGCGCTCAAGGACATCGTGGCCGCGCTGCGCGCGGTCATGGCCGAGTTCGGGGAGGCCACCCGGCAGATCGGCGTGGGCCGGCTGCGCGCGCGGGGCGATGCGGGGAGGTTCAGTGGGGCGTTCCAGGAACTCATCGCCGACGCCAACCGGATGGCCGACTCCCTGGTGGGCTACCTGGACCTGGTGCCCAATCCCCTCATGACCGTGGATACCCAGTATACCATCCAGTTCATGAACCAGGCCGGGGCCAAGTTCGGCGGGGCCGACCCGGTGCGGCTGCAGGGGTCGCGCTGCTACGAGCACTTCAAGACCGGCGACTGCCAGACCCCGGGCTGCGCCTGCAACAAGGCCATGCAGGTCGGCGGCGGCGCGGACTCCGCCACCTCCGCCCACCCCGGCGGCGCGGACCTGGAGATCGTCTACTCCGCGGTGCCCATCCGGGACCGCGAGGGCCGGACCGTGGGGGCCATGGAGGTGATCACCGACCAGACCGCGATCAAGCGCGCCCAGAAGAAGATGCAGCGCCTGGCCCAGCAGGCCGAGGGCATCGCCAACAACGTCTCCTCCGCGGCCGAGGAGCTCTCGGCCCAGGTGGAGCAGTCCAGCCGCGGCGCGGAGATGCAGCGGGAGCGGGCGGCCGAGACCGCCACGGCCATGGAGGAGATGAACTCCACGGTCATGGAGGTGGCCCGCAACGCCTCGGACGCGGCCAAGGCCGCGGACTCCACCCAGACCAAGGCCCGCGAGGGCGCGCGCAACGTGGATGCGCTGGTGGCCGCGGTGCAGGCCATCAAGGAGCAGATGGATTCCCTGTCCGGGAACATGGCCGGGCTGGGCAAGCAGGCCGAGGGCATCAGCGGCATCCTGAACGTCATCTCGGACATCGCCGACCAGACCAACCTGCTGGCGCTCAACGCAGCCATCGAGGCGGCGCGGGCCGGCGACGCCGGCCGCGGGTTCGCGGTGGTGGCCGACGAGGTGCGCAAGCTGGCCGAGAAGACCCAGAGCGCCACCAAGGAGGTGGGCGACGCCATATCCGCCATCCAGGAGCGGGCGCGTCGGAGCGTGGGCGAGACCCACAAGGCCGCCGAGACCGTGGCCAACAGCGCCGAGACCGCCAAGGCCTCGGGCCAGGCCCTGGGTGAGATCGTGATGCTCATCGAACAGACCGTGGACCAGATCCGGGCCATCGCCACGGCCTCGGAACAGCAGTCCGCGGCCAGCGAGGAGATCAACAAGTCCACCGAGGAAATCAACCGCATCTCCGCCGAGACCTCCGAGGCCATGACCCAGTCGTCCGCGGCCATCATGGAGCTGGCCCGGCTGGCCCAGGACCTCAACGGCCTGATCGCCGAGATGAACGCCTAACAGCTGTCGTCCGGGACGCGGGCGGCCTTCGCCCGCGTCC
>JAEXTU010000337.1 GCA_023453335.1 Pseudomonadota bacterium
GTCCCGCACCCTGCTCACCTCGGGCACCACCTTGTTGGCGGTGACGGCGCTGCTGCTCTTCGGCGGCGGCGTGATCCACGACTTCGCCCTGGCCCTGTTCGTGGGCATCATCGTGGGCACCTACTCCTCCATCTACGTGGCCAGCCCGGTGCTCCTGGGCTTCGAGTCCTGGATCAAGAAGGACGAGGCCGAGGCCGCGGCCTAGCCGGTCCCCTGGAAACAACGAAGGCCGGCCCTCATGCGGGGGCCGGCCTTTTGTTTTGCGAGGGGAGGGCGGCTAATCCACGCGGTAGTGGCAGCCCATGCTCACGGTGTTGCGGTGGGAGGCCAGGGTCACGATGTAGGCGGCCAGGCAGCCGTGGAAGAGCTGGACCAGCTCCTTGGTGATACGGGTGCGCTTGTAGAACTCGTGCAGCCGCTTGTCCAGGGCGCGCATCTCCTCGAAGGCCCGGCGCAGGCGGGACTCGGTGCGGGTGATGCCCACGTAGTTCCACATGGTGGAGCGGATGGTGGCCCAGTCCTGGGCGATGAGGGCCGGGTCCTCGTTCTCCTCGTCGGCCAGGTGCACCCAGTCCGGGATGGAGTCCATGAGCCGGCGGGACAGGGCGTTGCGCCGGCCCACCCGGGTGGCCAGGTCGCGGCCCGCGGCGATGCCCCAGACCAGGCCCTCCAGGAGCGAGGTGCTGGCCAGGCGGTTGGCCCCGTGCACCCCGGTGCAGGAGCACTCGCCCGCGGCGTAGAGCCGGGACAGGGTGGTGCGGCCGGCCAGGTCCACCAGGACCCCGCCGATGAAATAGTGGGCCGCGGGCACCACCGGGATGGGCTCCCGGGTCATGTCCACCCCGATCTCCAGGCATTTGGCGTGGATGGTGGGGAAGCGGGAGGGCAGGTCCTCCTTCACGTACTTGGCCGCGTCAAGGAACACGCAGGGCTCGCCGCTCTGGAGCATCTCCTCCTGGATGGCCCGGGTCACGATGTCGCGGGGGGCCAGGTCGGCCATGGGGTGGTAGCGGCGCATGAAGGCCGTGCCCGTGGAGTCCACCAGCCGCGCCCCGGCCCCGCGCACCGCCTCGGAGATGAGGAACCGCCGCGGCGCACGGTGGAACAGGGCGGTGGGATGGAACTGCACGTACTCCCCGCACACGGTCTTGGCCCCGGCGCGGCTGGTCATGGCCAGGCCCGACCCGATGGACGAGGCGGAGTTGGTGGTGTGCAAAAACACCTGGCCGATGCCGCCGGCGGCCAGCAGGGTGTAGTCGGCCAGCACGGTTTCCACCTGGCCCAGCTCCTGGTTGAGCACGTAGGCCCCCAGGCAGCGGTTCTCCAACTGGTACTTGATGTCCAGGGAGCGGGAATGGTGGTGCGAGGTGAGCAGGTCGATGGCCATGCGGCCGGTGAGCACGGTGATGTTCGGCTCGGCCGCCACCGCGGCCATGAGCCGGTCCATGATGGTCCGGCCGGTGAAGTCCGCATCGTGCAGGATGCGCGCCCGGGAGTGGCCGCCCTCCTTGATGAGGTCGAACTCGCCCCCGGCCTTACGCAGGAAGGGCGTGCCCAGGCGGTCCACCAGCATCTCGGACACCGCCTGTGGCCCCTTGCGGGCCAGGAAGCGCACCGCCCGCAGGTAGTTTTGCCGCCAGCCCGCGGTAAGGATGTCCGATTCCAGGTCCTTGGGGTCGCCTTCGTCCGCCCGGAACACGATGCCGCCCTGGGCCAGGGCGGTGTTGCCCTTGTCCATGGAGGCGTCGGCGGTGATGAGCGTCACCGGGATGCCGGCCTCGGCCAGGGTGAGGGCCGCAGTGCATCCCGCGATGCCGGTGCCGATGACGAGCACCGTGGTATGGTAGCGGTAGGAGTGCATCAGGCGCAGGCCTCGAGCATGCGGGCCAGGGCCGCCTGGGCCTGGTCTGCGGTGTCCCAGGGTACACGCACCGGGGCCAGGGTGTCCATGGCCTCCAGGGCCGCGGCCAGGTTGTTCTCGCTGGTCTTGGCCATGTTCACGCAGCGGGACACCAGGAGGGGCCGGATGAGCTTCTCGCCCCGGTACTGGGCGGCCAACCGCTCCACCAGGTTGATCTCGGTGCCCACGTAGATGGCCGCGCCCTTGGGCGCGTCGGCGCAGTACGTGATGATGCCCGAGGTGGAGCCCGCGGCGTCGGCGGCCTGCACCGTGGCGGGCGGGCACTCGGGGTGGACGATGACTTTGGCGTCTGGGTCGCGCCGGCGCACTTCGGCCACGTGCTCCGGCCCCATGACCTCGTGCACGCAGCAGGACCCGGGCCAGACGAGCAGTTCGGCCTTGGCCGCGGCCGCCGGGTCGATGTGCTCGCCCCGGCCCCGGATGTTCAGGCGCAGGCGGCGGGTCTCGGGGATGCCCAGGGCGTCGGCGGTGTTCTCGGCCAGGTTGCGGTCGGGCAGAAAGAGCACCCCGTCGCCCTGGCGCTGGGCCCAGGCCAGCATGGTCCGGGCGTTGGCCGAGGTGCACACCGCGCCGCCGAAGCGGCCGCACAGGGCCTTCACCGCCACCGAGGTGTTCACGTAGGCCAGGGGGATGACCCGGCGGCCGCCCGCGCACAGGCGTTCGAGAATGGCCTCGGCCAGGGCGCCCGGGGCCATGTTGGACATGGAGCACCCGGCCTCGGGCGCGGGCATGAACACCCGGCGCTCGGGGCCGGCCAGCACGGCCGCGGTCTCGGCCATGAAGGACACCCCGC
>JAEXTU010000365.1 GCA_023453335.1 Pseudomonadota bacterium
GCCCGCGGCCTGGATTGCCACCAGTTTGGGCAGGGAGGCCACCAGGCCCAGGGATTTGAGCTCGGTGAAGCCCAGCCAGGCCCCCAGGAGCAGGGTGCCGTTGCCCGCGGGCAGGACCAGGGTGTCCGGGGACCGCCAGCCCAGCTGCTCGGCCACCTCGTAGGCGAAGGTCTTGGTGCCGTGGAAGAAGTAGGGGTTCCAGACGTGGCTGGCGTAGAAGGTGTCGCTGGCCGCGGCCATGCAGGCGGCCGCGGTGTCCTCCCGGGAGCCCGGCACCTCGACCAGTTCGGCCCCGTAGAGCCGGATCTGGGCCAGCTTGCCCGGGGAGTTGCCCGCGGGCACGAAGATGCGACAGCGGATTCTCGCCTTGGCGCAGTAGGCGGCCACCGCGCAACCCGCGTTGCCCGAGGAGTCCTCCACCACCGCCGGCACCCCCAACTCGGCGGCCTTGGCGATCATGACCGCGGCCCCGCGGTCCTTGTAGGACCCGGTGGGGAAGAGCTGCTCCTGCTTGGCCAGCACGGTGCGGCCGCCCAGGGTGACGGGCAGGAGCGGGGTGAAGCCCTCGCCCAGGGTGAGGGGCCGGGCCACGGGCAGGGCCTCGGCGTAGCGCCAGAGGTCCGCGGGCCGCCAGGCCAGGGACGCGGGGTCCAGGCGGGGGGTGAAGTCCAGGTCCAGGAGTCCGCCGCAGTCGCAGCGCCAGCGGATGTCGCTGTCCTGGTAGCGGGCGGAGCAGGCGGGGCAGACGAGCTGGGCCATGGTTTCCCCCGGCTTGCGCGATCCGGCTCGATTCACCCCGCCGGCCGCGTTGGACGCCGCATTAGAGATTCCCAAGAAATTCTTTAGACCCACGATACACCGAGGGCCGCCATCCCGCAAGAATGCGCAAGATTCCCCCCGGAGCCAGTGCTCGCGGGCCGTTGCCCGATTGCACTACAATGAAATCAACTCCGCGTATTCAAATAGGAAAATAACAAAAAGAGGCGCCGAGGCCATATCTCCACGGCCAGGGCCGTGAATCTCGGGCAAGGGAGAAGCAAAGAAGGGCGATTCACGAATCGCCCGGCAGGCTGACCGCCCCGGCGCGTGCCTGGGCCGGGGCCGCTACTCCACCGCGGCCACGGACGCGATCTCGACCAGCAGCCCGTGGTGCAGCCCGGGGCAGGGGACCACGGCGCGGGCCGGGGCGTGGGCCCCGAAGAAGGCGGCGTAGGCCGCGTTGACCCGGGGCCAGAGCGCGATGTCCGCCACGTAGACCGTGCAGGAAAGCACCTTGTCCCGGCCGGAGCCGGCGGCCAGGAGCACCGCCTCCACGTTCTCCAGGGCCTGGCGGGTCTGCTCCTCCACCGGCCCGTCCACCTTCGCGCCGGAGGGAGTGATGGGCAGCATGCCGGACACGTACACCAGGCCGCCGTGCACCATGCCCTGGCTGTAGTGGCCGGCCGGGGCCGGGGCCTTCGGGGTGGAGACGGGTCGCATGGGGCCTCCGGCGCTCAGGGCGCGAGCTTGGCGGCCACGGCCTTGGCCAGGGCGGTGTAGCCGGCGCGGTTGAAATGCCTCCAGTCCTGGGGGCCGTGGATGAACTCCTGCCTGGCCGCCTCGCGCAGGGCGGCGCGGGGATCGATGACGCCTAGGCCCTGGGCCAGGGCCGCGTCGCGCACCGCGGCGAAGATGCGCTCGCTGCGGGCGCGCGCCGCCTTGGCCGGGAAGCGGTTCTCGCCTGGGGTGGCGCGCGCGGCATGCACCGTGTCCGTGGCCAGGTCGTAGCAGCCCAGAGGCGAGGGCACGTAGACCACGGCCTTCCTGGCCGCGGCGAATTCGGGCCGGGCGGCCAGCTCGGCCAGGCAGGCGTCGAGCATGGCCAGGGACACGTCTAGTTCGCTGTCGGTGAGGCCCAGAGCCGGGCCCTGCAGGTAGTTGGGCAACTCCACCACCGCCCCGCCCACCGTGGCGCGGTTGATGCGTACCGGGGGCTGCGGCCCGGGGGCATCCTCCAGCACGGTCTTCCCGCGGCGCGCGCCCTTGATGGCCCGGTTCACGGCCCGGTCCACGGCCTGGCCCAGGAAGCGGCCGAAGAGCAGGTTGGCCAGGAAGGAGGGGGCCGGGGTCTCCTCGGCCACCACCCGGCGCACCAGGGCCGTGGCCCGGGCCGGGTCGGCCAGGTCGGGCACCTCCACCGAGGGCACCCGCCGCCGCACCGAGACCATGGTCTCGTTCAGGTCGTCGCCCTCGTAGAAATACACCAGCACCGTGCCCGGTTCGGGCATGGCGAAGCGCCACAGGGCGCGCAGGAAGCGCAGGTCGGCCAGGGGGTAGACCAGCATGCCGTCCATGCACCCCGC
Organism: Pseudomonadota bacterium; assembly: GCA_023453335.1. Classification (GTDB taxonomy): domain Bacteria; phylum Desulfobacterota; class Desulfovibrionia; order Desulfovibrionales; family Desulfovibrionaceae; genus UBA6814. Next base: position 2,343 of record JAEXTU010000365.1, read on the forward strand.
CCCGGAGCGACCGAAGCTCACCACGTCGCGGCCGGTGAGCCGGTGCAGCACGTGGGCGCTGGAATAGTCGGGCCGGCCCGCGGGGTCGGCGCCGAGCAGCCAGTCGCCCATGCCCTGGGCGTAGGCGTCGCCGAAGAGAGCGATGTAGCCCGGCCGCGGGGCCGCGGCCTCTTTGGAGCTCTGGCAGAGGATGCGGGCCTCGGGCCGCAGGTACTCCTGTTTGTCCAGGGGCAGCTCGCCCAGGATGCGCGGGAACAGGAGGAACTCGAAGACCAGGTAGGCCAGGAGCACGCTGCCCCCGAGCAGGAGCAGGTTGCCGCGCCAGGGGCCGGCGCTCATGCCTGCCCCTCCGGCCCGGCGGGCCGGCCGGGCGGTGCGGTGCAGGCGCCCAGGGCCAGGCCCAGCAGGGTCATGGCCGCGGACAGCCACCAGTTGCGGTAGAAGCTGTGCGCGGACATGCCGCTGGCCAGGTAGCCTACGAAGGCGGACCAGAAGCAGGCCGCGGCGAACCAGTGGGTGAAGTCCCGGGCCGGCCGGCCCCGGTCCTCGCCGGCTTGGGCCAGGGCCGCTCGGATGCGCCGGCCTTCGCGCACCACGAAGCCCCCGGCGAAGGTCACGAACACCGCCAACCCCACCAGGCCGGACTCGGCCAGGAACTGGAGGTAGATGTTATGGGGGTGGGGCATGTCGTCGCCGAAGCGGGCCGGGTCGAACACGTAGCCCAGCTGGCGGTAGCCCGGCTCGAAGGCGTTGACCCCGGCCCCCAGCAGGGGATGGGCCTTCCAGACCTGGATGGCCACGCCCCAGATCTCCCAGCGGGCGTCGGCGGCCACGTCGTGCGGGTTCAGGTGGCCGGGCCGGGCCAGGAGCAGGGCCGCCAGGGCCAGGGCAGCCACCAGGATGGCCTTGCGGGTGCTCATGCGCATCCAGAAGAAGGCCAGGGCTGCGGCGCACAGGCCGACCCAGCCGCTGCGAGCCTCGGCCCCGGCCCAGGTGATGAGCCCGGGCAGGGCCACCAGGGCGGTGGCCAGCCAGCGCTGCCAGGCGGGCCAGGCCCGGGGCAGGAACAGGGGCAGGCAGAAGCACAGGGGCAGGGCCAGGGACATGAGGTTGCCCACCCGCTTCTCGGCGATCCAGCCGTGGCTGCCCATCTCCCAGGTGCCGGCCAGGCCGCGCAGGCAGGCCATGCCCGCGAAGGCCCAGGCGAACAGGCCCAGGTCGCGCCAGGAGCGCACCACCTCCAAACCGGCCAGGACCAGCAGCGGCCCCTTGTACCAGATGTGTTTGAGCACATAGAGGCCCGAGGTCGGGGACACGCTGTGGAACACGCCGAAGAGGATGAGCCCCAGGAACAGGAAATAGGGCCAGCGCGGCCGCAGCCGGCGCAGGTTGGAGCCTGGCCAGTCCAGCAGGTAGTAGCCGGCCAGGCTGGCGAAGGCGCCCACCGCCCCGGCCTCGAACACCGCGGTGCCCAGGCCCAGGCCCAGGATGTGCACCACCAGGGACAGGCGCAACAGGTCCAGGGCGCGGGCGGCCCAGGCCGTCCGTCGGTTCGCGCCGGTGCTCAACGGCTCTCCCGGTTGCGCAGGATCTTGGCCGCCACGCAGGCCGCGCCGAAGCCGTTGTCGATGTTCACCACGCTGATGCCCGGGGCGCAGGAATTGAGCATGGCGAGCAGGGCGGCCACCCCGCCGAAGGACGCGCCGTAGCCCGTGGAGGTGGGCACCGCCACCACCGGCGCGGGCAGCAGCCCGGCCAGCACGCTGGGCAGGGCCCCGTCCATGCCGGCCACGGCGACGATCACCCCGGCCGTGGCCAGGGACTCCACGTGCGGGGCCAGCCGGTGCAGCCCGGCCACCCCCACGTCGGGCACGAAGCCGGTGTCCAGGCCGAAGAAGCGGGCGGCGCCCAGGGCCTCCAGGGCCACCTTGTGGTCCGCGGCCCCGGCCGAAACCACCAGGCATTCGCCGATGGTGGGCTGGGGGCCGTCCAGGTTCAGGCGGAAATTGGCCGCGAACAGGCCGGACCGGGCGTGGTATTCGCCGGCCGGGAACTCGGCCAGCAGGAATTTGCCCTGCATGGCGTCCACCCGGGTGGCCAGCACCGGCTTGCCGTCCCCGGCCAGGCCGCGCACGGCCTCGGAGAGCTGGTCCAGCCCCTTGCCCGGGGCGAAGACCACCTCGGGCAGGCCGGCCCGGCGCGTGCGGTGCGGGTCCAGGGTCACGCCTGCCGCGCCGGCGGCCAGGGGCTCGTCGTCCAGGGTGGCGGCGGCCTCGTCCGGGGTCAGGGAGCCCCGGGACACGCGGTCCAGCAGTTTGCGCAGCGCCTTGGTATCCATGGTGTCCACTCCTTCCCGGCGGCAGCAGGGGAAACCCACCGCCAGGAGACCGGCCGCACGCTATGGGACCTTGCCCCGGAGGTCAACTGGGGAGGCTTGCACTCTTGCCCGGTTGCAGCTAGGATGCACATTGTGAACAGGCATTCAGTACAACTCTTTATCATACTCCTTCAGTTTATTATTTCTATTAATTTTTTAAGTCCATTGTCCGTTCAGGCTGGGGTCATCCGCCTGCGGGTCTCGGACAACCCGCCTCTCATCGCCATGGAGGGCGGCCAGGCCGTGGGCCTGTACATGGATCTGCTCCGGCCCCTGGCCAGGGTAAGGGGCTGGGTACTGCAGCCCCAGGTGGGACCTTGGGGGGAGGTCCTGGAGCGGCTCAGCGCGGGCAGGCTCGACCTCCTGCCCGCGGTGGGCTACACCGAGGAGCGGGCCAGGGCCATGGACTTCACCCGGGAGACCATTCTGGTCAACTGGGGGCGGGTCTACGCCCGGTCGGGGGAGCACCTGGAGTCCTTCCTGGACCTGGGCGGCCGCACCGTGGCCCTGCTGCGGGGTGACACCCACAACGCCGCCTTCCGCAGCCTCATGTCCCGCTTCGGCATCTCCTTCAACGCCCTGGAAGTGAACAGCTACGAGCTGGTCTTCGCCCTGGTGCAGCAGGGGAAGGCCGACGCCGGGGTGGTGAACCGCCTGGTGGCCGCGCGG
>JAEXTU010000392.1 GCA_023453335.1 Pseudomonadota bacterium
GCCCTGTATCTCTCCGCCTAATACCCCGGAATACCTGCCCATTGCCAAGGATATCCCCGCCAGCATAGCCCCTCGCCCCCGTGCTGTCCATGCCGGCGAGGATAAATCGCGGGAAAGAGAGTGCCCCCCGCCTACTCCAGCCCGATGCGCCGGGCGTTGTCCGCGAGCCAGGCCGCGGTGCGGCGGGGGGGGTAGGGGGCGTGGCGCAGGCGGGCCCAGAGGGCGGCCACGTCGCTCCAGGTGTCCAGGTCGCGGAGCTGGGGGAGCAGGGCGTGCGGCCGCTTGGCCCGTTCCAGGCGCTGCAGGGTGAGGGGCAGGACCTGGGGGGTGCTCCAGGGCATGCGGGTGAAGATGTCCGGGAACAGGGCGTCGTTGCGCGCGGCCAGCAGGGTGTAGCCCCCGTCGCCGGCCGGGGCCAGGGCCAGGCCGTGCAGTTCGGCCGCGGCCGCGGCCCGGGCTAGGTCCGGGGGGGCGAGTTCCGGCACGTCCCCGCCCAGGAGCAGGGCGATGCGGGCCTGGTCCGCGAAGAGGTCGGTGCAGGCGCTCAGCATGCGCTCGCCCAGGTCCGCCCCGCGCTGGGGCAGGAAGGGCAGTTCCGCGCCCAACCAGCAGCGGTAGCGGGCGGGCGGGGCGTCGTCCATGTGAAACACGGTGATGGGGACCCTGGCGCGGGCCGCGGCGTACATCTGGTCGGCCACGCAGGCGGCGTACAGCTCGGCCGCGGGGCGGTCGCCGATGTCCCTGGCCAGGCGGGTCTTGACCTGGCCGGGGATGGGGAACTTGAGGAGCAGGCCCAGGCGCGCGGTCATGGCCGGCCCCCAGGGGTGGGGGGGTAGTGGCGGGCCAGGCGCTCGGGGTCCGCACCCAGGGCGAAGCGAAGGCGCAGGAGCGAGTTGCGCAGCACGGTGCGCAGCACGCCGTCGGCCTCGTAGCGGCGGGGGGAGGTGGCGACCTTGTCCCGGAGGATGCGCATGCGCAGGCCTCTCGCCTTGGCCCGGCGCATGAGGTCCACGTCCTCCATGATGGGGATGTCGTCGAACCCGCCCAGGCTCCGGAAGATGCTGCGGCGCAGGAAGATGGCCTGGTCGCCGTAGGGGATGCGGGCCAGGCGGTTGCGCAGGTCGCCGCACCAGGCCACCTGGCGCAGGGCCGGGCGGTCGCTGGCGAAGCCCAGGCCGAAGGCCCCGCCACACACGGCCGGGTCGGCCAGGGCCTCGGCGATGCGGGCGAAGGCCGGGGCCGGGAGCTGCGTGTCCGCGTGCAGGAAGAGCAGGGCCTGGCCGCTGGTGGCGCCTGCGCCGGCGTTCATCTGGCGGGCGCGGCCCGGCGGGGAGGCCAGGGTGCGCACCCCGGGGCGGGTGGCGGCGGCCAGGGTGTCCTGCTCCGGAGCGCCGTCCACCACCAGGACCTCCACGGGCCAGGGAGCGGGGAGCGCAGCCAGGCGGTCCAGGGCCTGGCCGATGGCCGCGGCTTCGTGCAGGGCGGGGATGACCACCGAGAGAAACGGCGCGCTCATGGCCGCTGGGTACCGCGTCCGGCCCCGGGTGTAAACGCTGCGGAATTGGCCATTGCCTATCCCGGGGTTCTGGGACACACTGCGGCCCATTGCCAGCTTTTCTTTCGAGGTGCGTATGCGCATGCATGTCCTGCAACACGTGGATTTCGAGGACGCGGCCGGCATTGCCGACTGGGCCGCGGGCCGCGGCCATGCGGTCGCGGCCACCCGGCTGCACGCCGGCGAGCCCCTGCCCGAACTCTCGGCGTTCGATTTCCTGGTGGTCATGGGCGGCCCCATGAACATCTACGAGCACCTGGAGCATCCCTGGCTGGAGCAGGAGAAGCAGTTTCTGCGCCGGGCCGCGGACGCGGACAAGGCGGTGCTCGGGGTGTGCCTGGGCGCACAGCTCCTGGCCGACGTGCTGGGCGGCACGGTGCGCCAGGGCGTGTACAAGGAGATCGGCTGGCTGCCGGTGCGCTCCGCCCCGGACGCCTACGCCCACCGGCTGTTCAAGGGATTCCCCGCGGCCTACACCCCCCTGCACTGGCACGGGGACACCTTCTCCATCCCGCCGGGCGCGGCGCGTTTGGCTGAGAGCGAGGCCTGCCCCAACCAGGCCTTTGCCCTGGGCAGCAAGATCGTGGGCCTGCAGTTCCACCTGGAGACCACCGCGGCCAGCCTGGAGCGGCTCGTGGCCAACTGCGGGCACGAGTTGGTGGACGGCCCCTACATCCAGACGCCGGAGCAACTGCGCGCCGGCCTCGCCAACACCGAACAGACTCATCGGCTCCTGGCCACCCTCCTGGACCGCATGGCCGAAGGAATCGCCGAATGAAGACTCCCCCCACCCGCAAGCCCAAGCGCGAGTTCACGGACCTGGCCGAGATGGAAGAGGTGCTCGCCAAGGCACGGATCATGCGCCTGGGCCTGACCAACGGCGAGTGGCCCTACGTGGTGCCGGTGAACTTCGCCTACGAGCCGGGGGCCATCTGGTTCCACTCCTCCCTGGCCGGGTTCAAGATGGAACTTATGGCCGCCAACCCCAAGGTCTGCTTCGAGGTGGAGGACGAGTGGAGCCTGGTCACGGGCGAGAAGCCCTGCGACTATTCCTCCCGCTTCCGCAGCATCATCGGGTTCGGCGAGGCCGAGGTGGTGCAGGACCAGGCCCGGAAGGCGCACGGCCTGGACCTGATCATGCGCAGCCACGGCTGGACTGGCGAACTCGCCTACCCCCCGGAAATCCTGGACCGGGCCGCGGTGGTGCGCATCGCCATCAGCGCCATGACCGGCAAGAAGCACCACTGGTCATAGGGCCGCGCCGGCCGGGCCGCCAGCCTATTCGAACACCATGGTCCGCGGGAAGAACGCGGTCCAGGCGAACCACATGGAGGGGACCGCGGTGACCGGCGTGAGGCGCTGGCCGCGCAGCCGGCCCTCGGTGCAGTGCCCCAGCACGTCCCAGGTGGAGCGGGTTTCCTGGTCCACGATGGCCTTGCCCTGCACGGTGAAGTGCAGGGCGTCCTTGCCCAGGAGCGAGGAATAGACCCGGGCGGTGCCCAGGTCCGGGTCCCAGAAGGCGGCCAGGGGGGTGAGGCCGAAGGGCAGGTTGGCCGCGCCGGCCTCGCGCACCGCGTCCAGCACCACGGCCATGGTGGCCTTGTCCGCACGGATGCCCAGCACCCGGGTTTTGGCGGGCAGGGAGAGGTTCACGTTGGTGAGCGGGAAGTAGGACCCGCCGGTATCGTAGTAGGTGCCGGGCTTCTGGTAGGAGCCGTAGGGGTCGCGGGCGTAGTCCTGCTTGAACCCGGGCTGCCGGGACAGGACCCGGGCCTGGGGATGGGTGGCGAAGGCCTGGCCCCAGGTGGTCCAGAAGAGGGGCAGCCCGGCCAGCTCCTTGCCCAGGAGCTTGCCCTTGATGCAGATGCCGGTGTGCTGCACCCAGGTGCTCAGGGTGGAGCGGTCGTACATGAGCATCACCGAGTTGAGGAGCTGGCCGGTGGGGCCGAAGGTGGTGTCGAACGGGTCCACCTTGCCCAGCCAGCAGGCCGCAGTGCCGGAGAGCGGGCTGTAGGTCACCGAGAAGCGGGTGTTGGCCAGGCGCAGGTTGCACACCCCGTGGTGGACCATGACCTTTTGGGGGAAGACGAGGGGTTCGCCCTTGTCCGGCGGGTTCTCCAGGAGGAAGACCACCTCGGAGCGGTCCAGGTACAGGGAGGCGTCGGCAGCCGGGATGAACTGGGGGCGGTCCAGGGAGGGCGGGGTTTCCCGGATCAGTTCGCCGCGGGTGAACTCGCCGTAGGTCTTGAGCTGCTCTTCCGCGAAATCCATGGCGGCCGCGGTCCGCACCACGGAAAGTGCCGCCGCGAGCAGGGCGACCGACAGCAGGGCCGGGACCAGGGCTCGGCGCATGTGCTCCCCTCCAGGTTCGCCGCAGGAAAAACGGGCCCCCCGCTGCCGGGAGGCCCGTTCCTTGTAGCAGAGAGCGGGGCGGGAGGCTAGGAGTTGAGCGCCTCGTAGACCTTGCCCACCAGCTTCTCGCCCGGGGTCAGGGTCTTGTCCCCGGGGTTCCACTTGGCCGGGCAGGCCTCGGCCGGGTGGTCCTTGAGGTAGATGTTGGCCTTCATCTTGCGGGCCAGCTCGTCGGCGTTGCGGCCCACGTTGTAGAAGTTGACCTCCGAGGAGACCAGCACGCCGTCGGGGTTGATGATGAAGGTGCCGCGCAGGTCCAGGCCGGTGGCGCAGTCGTACACGCCGAAATAGCGGGACACCGCGCCGTTGGGGTCGGCGGCCATCTTGTACTTCACCGCCTCGATCATCTTCTCGTCCTGTTTCCAGGCCATGTGCACGAACTTGGTGTCCGTGGACACGGAGATGACCTCCACGCCCGCGGCCTCCAGCTCGGGATGCTTGCCGGCCAGGTCGGCCAGCTCGGTGGGGCACACGAAGGTGAAGTCCGCCGGGTAGAAGAA
>JAEXTU010000398.1 GCA_023453335.1 Pseudomonadota bacterium
TTGGTCAGCACCCCGTCGCTCTCGGTCTTCTCCTCGACCTCGGCGGCAGCCTCGGCCGGGGCCGCGGCCATGGCCATGGCGGCCACGGGGGCGGCGGCGGACACGCCGAACTTCTCCTCCAGCTCCTTGATGAACTGGGACAGGTCCAGCACGGTCATGTTGGCGATGAATTCGACAACCTGCTCTTTGGTGACGTCAGCCATGGGATGTTCTCCTTTGATGTCTTCGGCTCAGGTAAGGTTGGGGTGGGGGGCCTAGGCGCCGGCCTCGGACTTCTTGTCCTTGAGGGCGGTCAGCACGTTCAAGAGGCCCCGCGGCACGTTGGCCAGCAGGCTCACGAAACTGGTGGGCACGGCGTTCATGGTGCCGAGCATGCGGGCAAGCAGTTCCGGCTTGCCCGGGAGCTTGGACAGCTCCGTGATGCCCGCGTCGTTCATGAACTTGCCCTGGAGGCTGCCGTAGCGAAGGGTGAATTTCTTGCTCCCCTTCACGAACTCGGTGAGGACCTTGGCGGTCACCACCGGGTCGGCATAGCCGAAGGCCACACCGCAGTTCTCCTTGAGCTTGTCCTTCAAGACCTCGTGGGGTCCGCCGGTCATGGCGATGCGGGCCAGGGTGTTCTTCACCACCTGGTAGTCCACGCCGGCCTGGCGGAGCTTCAAGCGGAGCTGGGTTAGCTCCTCCACCTTGAGGCCCTTGAAGTCCGTGACCACCGCGATCTGGGCCTTGTCTGCCTTGGCCTTCAGCTGCGCGATGATCTCAGCCTTCTGGGTTCTTTCCACGATCACTCCTTGACGCTGGTCTGTGGTTTCGACCGGGAAAGATGAGCCAAAGTCCGGTCTCGGCAGGAGATTAAGGGCTCTCGCCCGCCTGCTGTCTCCGACTCGTCTTATCCCATTCGCCGGCTAAAGCCGGCGATGGCCACATTCCGCCGGGCGCGCCCGACGATCTATGTCAACGGCAGGCGAACCCGCCGCCGATTGCGCTCGTCCCTAGCCCGCGATCTTGATCACGGTGGAGGGGTCGATCTTGATGCCAGGGCCCATGGTGGAGGCCACGGCCACCGCCTTCAGGTAGGTGCCCTTGGCCGCGGAGGGCTTCAGGCGCATCACCTGGTCCACCAGCGCGGAGAGGTTCTCCAGGAGCTTCTGGGCCCCGAAGGAGACCTTGCCGATGGGGGCGTGCAGCACGCCGGCCTTGTCCACCTTGAACTCGACCTTGCCCGCCTTGAGCGGGCGCACGGCCTCCCCGATGTTGGGGGTCACGGGGCCGGTCTTGGCGTTGGGCATGAGCCCGCGGGGGCCCAGGATGCGGCCGATCTGGCCCACCAGGGCCATCATGTCCGGGGTGGCCACGGCCTTGTCGAACTCCAGCCAGCCTTCCTTGACCTTGGCCACCAGGTCCTCGGCGCCCACGGCGTCGGCGCCCGCGGCCTTGGCCTCGGCCTCCTTGTCGCCGCGGCAGAAGGCGGCCACCCGCACGTCCTTGCCGAGGCCGTTGGGCAGGCTCACCGCACCGCGGACCATCTGGTCCGAGTACTTGGGGTCAACGCCCAGGTTGAGGGCCCCGTCCACGGTCTCGTCGAACTTGGCGTAGGCGGACTTCACGACCAGGCCGACGCCTTCGTTCACCGGGTAGCGGACCGAGAGGTCCAGGTCCTTGACGGCGTTGTCGAACTTCTTCCCGTGCTTGGGCATGTGCGTTTCCTCGAAATGCAAGCGTGCTAGACGATCTCGATGCCCATGCTGCGCGCCGTGCCGGCGATGGAATGCATCGCGGCTTCCACGTCCTTGGCGGTCAGGTCGGGCATCTTGAGCTTGGCGATCTCCTCCACCTGGGCGCGGGGCACCTTGCCTACCTTGTTCCGGTTGGGCTCCCCCGACCCCTTGTCCAGCTTGGCGGCCTTCATGAGCAGCACCGAGGCCGGAGGGGTCTTGGTGATGAAGGAGAAGGTCCGGTCGGCGTAGACCGTGATCTCCACGGGGATGATGGTGCCCTTCTGCTCCTGGGTGCGGGCGTTGAACGCCGTGCAGAACTCCATGATGTTCAGGCCGTGCTGGCCCAGGGCGGGACCCACCGGCGGGGAGGGGTTGGCCGCTCCGCCGGGGATTTGCAGCTTGATCTTGGCAGTGACTTTCTTGGCCATGGCTCTATCCTCTGTTGCCGTGTATGGCGCTCGTTGCAGGGTCCGCCGGGGCGGCTAGCCCTTGCTGACCTGGACGAAGTCCAGTTCCACCGGGGTCTGGCGGCCGAAAATCGAGACCGACACCCGCAGCTTGCCCTTGTCGTAGTTCACGTCTTCCACCTGGCCGTTGAAGCCGGAGAAGGGGCCGTCGATGACCCGCACCTCGTCGCCGCGATCAAAATTGAACTTGGGCCGCGGCTGCTCCTGGCGGCGCTCCATCATGGACAAAATCTTCTGGGCCTCGGAGTCGCGCATGGGCGCGGGGCGGGTCTTGCCGCCCACGAAGCCGGTCACCCGGGGGATGGACTGCACCAGGTGCCAACTGGCGTCGGTGAGCACCATCTTCACCATCACGTAGCCCGGGTAGAACTTGCGGGTGGAGGTCTTCTTCTCGCCCTTGACGAGCTCAATGACCTTCTCGGTGGGCACCACCACCTGCTCGATCTGCCCGGCATCCTGCCCGGTGCGCATCATCTCCAGGATGGTCTTCTCCACCCGCTGCTCGAAACCCGAGTAGGTGTGCACGATGTACCACCGGGCCTTGGGCGTGGTGATGTCCATTTCCTCGGTCATGACGGCTCCTTGCGCTCCCGGCCCTACGACAGGATGGCCTTGATGGCCTTGGCCAGCCCGATGTCCACCAGGCCGAGGAACAGGGCCATGACCAGCACCAGGACCACCACCGCCACGGAGGTGGCGATGGTCTCCTTCTGGGTGGGCCAGGTCACCTTCTTCATCTCGACCCAGGACTGGTCGAAGTATTCCTTGAACTGCAGAAGCTTGCCCTGCACGCCCTCCTGATCCTCGGAGGCGGTTCTCTGGGTGGCTGCGGCAGCCTTGGACAGTTTCTTCGCCATGTCTATCCTCGTGGGCGCGTCGCGCCCTGTCGTATCAAGTGGCAGGCCAGGAGGGATTCGAACCCCCAACATCCGGTTTTGGAGACCGGCGCTCTACCGTTAGAGCTACTGGCCTGCGTACCGGAGCCTCGCGGCCCCGGAAAACCCCTACTTGGATTCCTTGTGCACCGTGTGCTCGCGGTCCCAGGGGCAGTACTTCTTGATCTCCAGGCGACCGGTGGTGTTCTTCTTGTTCTTGGTGGTCGCGTAGTTCTTGCGCTTGCACTTGGTGCAGGCGAGCTGGATGTTCACGCGCATGGTGCTACTCCGTGATCTCGGACACAACGCCCGCGCCCACGGTGCGGCCGCCTTCGCGGATGGCGAAGCGCAGGCCCAGCTCCATGGCGATGGGGGCGATGAGTTCGACGTTGAAGGTCGCGTTGTCGCCGGGCATCACCATCTCCACTC
>JAEXTU010000432.1 GCA_023453335.1 Pseudomonadota bacterium
ACCAGGGAGGGCGGCAGATCGAACGACACGTTCGTGAGCAAGCCGTCCAGGAGCCGCTTCTGGGCCTCGGACTTGTGCAGGCTCACCCGGGAATCCATGGTGGACTTCACGATGGACTCGCGCATGCGCTCCAGGGAGCCGAATCCGGCCTTGGCCGCCAGGGCGTCGTCGGCCGCGGGCAGGTTGCGGACCTTGATCTCCTTGAGGGTCACCCGCATGTCCACGGTGCGTCCGGCCAACTGGGTGTTGATGAAGTCCGCGGGGAAGGCCACCGCCTCGGTGCGGGTCTCGCCCGGCACCAGCTTTTTGACGATGGCTTCGAACTCGGGCAGGGCCTCGCCCCGGCCCAGGTGCAGGTGGAAATTGTCCGCGCGCAGATCGCCCAGAGGCTCACCGTTCTCGAAGGCGGCGAAGGTGATCACCGCCACCTCGCCTTCCTGGGGGTTGCGCTTCTCATCCACGTCGGCCAGCTCGGCCATGCCGTTGCGCAGCCGCTCCACCACGGCGTCCACCTCGGCGTCCGCCACCTCGGGCACGTCCATCTCCGCGTCCAGGCCCAGATAGTTGGGCAGGTCCACCTTGGGCGCGACCTCGTAGGAGAAGGAGTAGGCGTATTCCTGGTCCTTGACCATCTCCTTGGAGTCCACGCTGATGCGGGACAGGGGATTGATCTTCTCCGCGGAGAGGATCTCGTTCAACTGGTAGTTCACCAAGTCGGTGGTGGCCTCGGCGTAGATCTGGTTCTTGAAGCGGGATTCGATCAGGGTGGACGGGGCCTTGCCCTTGCGGAAGCCCTTGATGTCCGCGCTCCTGCGGTACAGGGCCAGGGTGGCCAGCAGGGCGGCGTTGACCTCGTCCACGGACACGGTCACGTTGATCGTGCGGGTGACCGGTGAAGTTTCCTCGATCTTGTATTCCACGGATGGCTCCTCCTTGGGAGATGATGTCGGAATCGGCGCGGGCCGGAATCGGATGGAACAGGCGGACGGGCCTCGGAACCTCGGGTCCGGGGCCGGCTTGGTGGCCGGGGCGGGACTCGAACCCGCAAGCCGCAAGGACACTGGCTCCTAAGACCAGCGCGTTTACCAATTCCGCCACCCGGCCGCCGGGAAAAAGCCGAAAACGCTTTCCACGTCCCGCAAAAGCGGATGACTTAACCACGCACCCCGGGGGCTGTCAATGCTCCAGGGGGTGCAGATGGTTGGGCGGGCCAAAGCCCTTGCCCAGGCCGTAGCCCGTGCGCAGGGCCTCCTGGAGATAGGCCCGCGCCGCGCGCACCGCCGCGGCCAGGTCCAGCCCCCGGCCCAGGCCCGCGGCGATGGCCGCGGACAGGGTGCAGCCCGTGCCGTGGGTGTGCCGGGTGTCCAGGCGAGGCATGGGCAGGGCCTCGGGCGCCCGGCCGGGCAGGCAGAGATAGTCCACGATGGTCTCCCCACCCTCGGGCATGTGCCCGCCCTTGAGCAGCACGGCCCGGGCCCCCAGGTCCAGGAGCCGCGCCCCCACCCGGGCCACGTCGGCCTCGTCCGCCAGGGGCAGGCCGGCCAGCAGCTCGGCCTCGGGCCGGTTGGGGGTCACCAGGTCGGCCAGGGGGAGCATGTCCCGGCGCAGGGCCTCCACCGCGTCCTCCTGGAGCAGGGCGTGCCCGGTCTGGCTCACGCACACCGGGTCCACCACCAGGGGAAAACCCTTGCGTACTTTCAACACCCCGGCCACCGCGGCGACGATGCCCGCGGAGAAGAGCATGCCGGTCTTGGCCGCGGCCACTGGGAAGTCGTCCAGCACGGTCTGCAGCTGCACGGCCACAAAGTCCGGCGGCGGGGCGTGGATGGCCCGCACCTCCACCGAGTTCTGGGCGGTGAGCGCGGTGACCACGGAGAGGCCGAAGGTCCCCAGCATGGCCATGGTCTTCAGGTCAGCCTGGATGCCGGCCCCGCCGCCCGAGTCCGAGCCGGCAATGGTCAGGATGCAGGGCGCGGGCGTCATTTCTCCACCTCCCCTTCGACCCCGCCTTCCGACCTGATGCCGGCCAGGGTCAGGCCGGAGCGGGCCAACAGCCCCATGGCGTAGGCGGTGACCGGGAAATAGTAGATGGCGTGGTAGACCAGGCCGATGGCCAGGGCCTGCTCCTTGTCCACGCCCAGGCCGGTGAGCACCATGACCATCACCGCCTCGTACACCCCCACCCCGCCCGGCGAGGACGGCAGGGCCAGGCCCACCGACCCAAACACGAACACGGAGAGAACCTGGGAGGCAGTGAGGTCCAGCCCCACTCCCCACCAGAGGATGAGGTAGTACTGCGCGCAGTACAGGGCCCAGGTGGCCAGAGTGGCCACGGCCAGGCCCGCGAAGAAGCGCACCCCGCGGCGTTCGGCCAGGTGGTCCAGCACGTCGGCGGCGAAGCCCTGGAGCTTGCGGAAATAGAGGAGCCGGACGAGCCACGGGGCCAAGCCGGGCCACAGGCGCAGGGTGACGAGGCAGACCCACAGCCCGGCCACCACCCCGGCCAGGGGGGCCAGGGCCATGCGGTTGCCCGAGAAACCCGCGGCCACCAGGGCCACCACGATGAGGGCGTGCAGGTCTGCGAAGCGCTCCCAAAATACCATGCCCATGGCCTGGCCCAGGGGCGCCCCGATGGCCCGGCGAAGATAGGCGGCCTTAGCCACCTCCCCCAGCTTGGCCGGGACCACGTTGTTCAGGCCCAGGCCCAGGATGCCCGCGTTGAAGGCCCCGGCGAACGAGGCGCGGCCCCCGGAGATCCAGCGCAGACGCAGGCCCACGCAGACCATGTCCAGGGCCACCGCCAGCACGGTGGCCAGGACCCCGGCCAGAGCAACGGAGCCCATGGCCCGGCCCAAGGCCGCGAAGTCCACGCCCCACAGGGCGTAGGCCAGACAGCCCGCGGCCAGGCCCAGGCGCAGGACGAGATTCGCGAGCTTTTTCACGCCCCCCCCGAGGGGGCGCGGCCCGCGTCCTCCCCCGCCTTGCGCCACAGGGACAGCCGGGACGCGGCCAGGCCGGCCAGCAGGCAGAGCAAGGGCTCGAAAGGCAGGCGGTACTTGGCGTAGCCCACCGGGCCGGACACCGCCAGCACGTAGGTGATGACCATGGCCACCGCCCAGAAGGCCGCGGGCTGGCGCCAGAGCGGGCCCAAGCCGTAGAGCTGCGCCAGGCGCAGGACCAGGGTCAGGCCCACCCCGGCCAGGAGGAAGAAGACGTAGGCCGTGTTCTTGTTGTGCATCACGAAGTTCCAGGCCTGGGCCGGGAAGCCGGCCCCCGGGGAGTCGGAAAAGCGGGTCCAGTCCATCTTGAGGATGTAGGCCAGCTCCACGCTGACCGGGGTGAAGACGTTCTTCATGGCCCCCCAGAACCAGGCCTTGGCCACGGACCGGAGGGAGGCGCGGCGCAGGTAGTCCGCGGCAAAGGCCTTGGCCGCCGCGTCCTGGGCGAAGGGATTGTCCCGGACCTCGGCCGGCAGGGCCTGGGCTTTCTCGGCCCAGATGCCGGTGTACTTGGCCATGGCCGCCTGCAGGGACAGGCCCTCCTCGTACTGGGCCACCGCGGGCACCACCCAGCCGATGAGATGGGGAGCGCCCTGGCTGGTCAGGCCGGCATGGCCGTAGAGCGCGGCGTTGCGGCCCAGCCAGGGGGTCAGGGTGAGCACGAACAGGGTGCAGAACAGGGCCGCGGCCCAGAGCCGGCGCAGCCCCCCTCCTCCGCCCGGCCGGAGCAGCAGGTAGGGCGCGGCGAACAGGGGCAGGTACATGGTGGCCGAGCGCACCAGGGTGCCCAGGCCGAAGAGCACCGCGGCCCAGCCCAGGTCCCGCAAGCGGCCCGCCGCCGCATGGCGCAGGAGCAGAAACAGGCCCCAGGCGAAGAGCGGGATGAACAGCGCCTCGGTGAGGGTCTGGTTGGCGTACACCGCCAGGTTCAGGGACAGGGCCGCAAAGGCCGCTGCGAGGTTGGCCGCGGTCCGGGACCACAGCCGGCCCATGCGCCACACCGCGTACACCGCCACCCCGCCCAGGAGGTTCTGGACCAGGATGGCGAACAACAAGTTGCCGCCCCACCCCACCCCACACAGGGCCAGGAAGAGCGGGTACAGGGGCGTGCGCTCGGACCCGAAGCCTAGGCCGAAGTCCAGGTGCTGCGCCAGATGGCCGGCCAGCTCCACGTAGAGCTTCTGGTCCGCGGCCATCAGCAGGTCCGGGCTCTGGGCCACCAGCACGAAGAGGGCCGCCCGCAGCAGGCAGCCTCCGGCCAGGGCCAGGAGCAGGACGCGGCGGCTAGGCCACATGCTCCAGCACCACCAGGGTCCGGAAGGCCAGGAGCGGGGCCAGGAAGGAGAACGGCTTCTCCAGGTCCGCCAGGGGGGCGATCCAGGACTCGGGCGCCAGGGTGCGGGCCGAGAACCCGCCGGTCAGGGGGTAGGACCACAGGGCCAGGCGCTCCCGGCGCACCACCCGGAGCGCGGGGAAACGGCGGGCGAACTGGGCGGCGCGCTTCCAGAAGAGCGCGGTGGCCACGCCCTGGCTGGAGTCGAAGGGCGTGTCCGAGGACAGGGCGCTGGACTCGTCCAGGGGGTCGCCCACCGGCCGCAGTCCCTCGGGGTGCAGGAAGCGGTACACCGGCCAGGACAGGGGTGAGACGTAGGGGTCCATGACCAGCACTCGGCCGCCCGGCCGCAGGGCGCGCTCCGCCTCGGCAAAGAAGCAGGCGGGCCGGGGCAGGTGGTGCAGCACGTCGAAGAGCACCAGGTTGCCCAGGCTGGCGCTGCGCACGGGCAGCTGTTGGGCGTCGCCCACCACGTCGGTCCAGGGGGTGGCCAGGATGTCCAGGGTCAGGAGCCCGGGCAGGGCCTCCTTGAGCTGGCCGATGCCCGCGCCCACCTCCAGGCTGGGGCCGGGAGCCAGCAGTCCGCGCATGGCCGCGTGCCAGCGGCCGTACAGGGCGCGCAGGCCCGGCTTGCGGTCCCAGGCCTCGCGCTGGGCGCGGAGTATGGCGTCGGACATGAAAACCTACACGAATTTCAGCTTGCGCATGGCAAACACGCACATCTGGAGCAGGAGCCAGCCGTGCCGGAAGCGGCTGATCTGGGTCTCGCCGTAGGTGCGCGCCCGGTAGCGGATGGGCAGCTCCAGGATCTTGAGGTTGAGCTTGGACGCGCCGAAGAGCAGGTCGAAGTCGCCGAAGGGGTCGAAGTCCCCGAAATAGGCGCGGCCGTCCACCAGGCGCAGGTAGTTCTCCCGGCTGATGACCTTGGTGCCGCACAGGGTGTCCTTGAGCCGCTGGTTGAGCAGCCAGGTGAAGGCCAGGCTGAAGAACTTGTTGCCCAGGAGGTTCAGGAAGCGCATGGCCTCGTCCTCCATGGGATAGACCAGGCGGGTCCCGTTGATGAACTCGCCCTTGCCCGCGGCAATGGCCCGGAAGAACTTGGGCAGGTCCTCGGGCGGCACGGTGAGGTCTGCGTCCAGGATCATGAGGATGTCGCCCTGGGCCGCGGCGAAGCCCTTGCGCACCGCGTCGCCCTTGCCCTTGCCGTCCTGGACCAGGAAGGTGATGTCCTTGTCCGGGTAGGCGGCCATGACCCGCTCAATCTCCTCGGGGGTGCCGTCCGAGGAATGGCCGTCCACGAAGATGATCTCGGTGTGCGCGCCCATGTCCGGGGTGCGGGTGACCGCCGGCTCGATGTTCCCCTTCTCGTTCTTGCAGGGGATGAGCACGGTGACGGTCTTGCGGTTGTCCACGGCCTCGCGGCGCTTCATGCGGGCCACGGTGTAATTGCACAGGCACATCTGGCGGACCAGGGGCAGGCCGGCCAGGAAGTCCAGCACCGGCTGGAGCAGCGGCACGCGCATGGGCAGGAGCATGCGGCGGTCCCGCTTCACGGTTTCGAAATCGGCCAGGGTGAAGAGGTTCTCGATGTCGCCCGGAGAGAGCCAGTTGGCCAGGCGCTGGGGCATCTTGAGGCCCAGGCGCTCGGAGAGCTTGAGCACCGGCTCCCACATGAAGTTGTAGTAGCCGATGATGACCCGGGTTTCGGCGGTGCACAGGGCGCGCAGGTTCTCCAGGCAGGCCTGGATGTCCTCGAAATGGCCCAGGGCGTCGGAGAGGATCACGAAGTCGAAGGGGCCCCTGACCGGCTTGCCCTCCTGGTCCAGCCAGGTGGCCGGGTCCTCGGCGTCGCCCTGAGCGAAGGTCAGATGGGGGAAGGCGGCGCGGGCCTCGGCCAGCATGGCCGGGGAGAGGTCCACGCCCACGCCGTAGGCGGGCTCCACCGCGGCCAGCAGCTCGCCGGTGCCGCAGCCCAGCTCCAGCACCCGCTTGCCCGCCGGCACCAGAAAGCGGAAATATCGCGCCTGCTGCGCGTGGTAGTGGCGGCCCTTGGCCTTCCAGCGGCGGCGCTCGGCGGCGAAGCGCTCGAAATGGTCGCGCACCGCTTCCTTGAACTGACTCAGTTGCATCGTCCCTCGTGCTCCCAACGGTATTCCGGCCCGGGCCGGGTGGCCGAGGTTCTAAACCAATGCAGGCGTAATGCCAAGCGCGGCCCGGCTCCCCCTCACTGCTCGGGGGCCATCTCCTGGAGCCGCATCTGCAGGCAGGTGCAGCGCTTGCGGCCGGTCTCCCGCTTGAGGCCCAGGGCCATGGCCTTGCGGGGGCCCACCAGGATGGCCAGCCGCCGGGCCCGGGTGAGGGCGGTGTAGATGAGGTTGCGCTGCAGGAGCAGGTAGTGCTGGGTGAGCACCGGCATGACCACCGCCGGGTACTCGCTGCCCTGGGACTTGTGCACGCTGATGCAGTAGGCCGGGGCCAGCTCGTCCAAATCAGCGGGGCCGTAGTCCGCAAACAGGCCCTCGAAGTCCACGGTGAGCTCTCCGCTCTCCGGGTCCACCGTGGTGACCCAACCCAGGTCCCCGTTGAACACGTCCTTGTCATAGTCGTTGCGCAGCTGGAGCACCCGGTCGCCCTGGCGCAGCACCAGCTTGCCGCGGCGCAGCTCCCGGCCGTCCGGGTTCAGGCGGTCCTGGAGCAGCAGGTTCAGGTTCTGGGTGCCCACCTCGCCCTTGTGCATGGGCGCCAGCACCTGGATGTCGCGGCGGGGGTCCAGGCCGAAGCTACGCGGAATGCGCGAGGTGACCAGGTCCACGATGGTGTCGCGCACCTGGGCCGGGTCCTCCTGGGTGATCCAGAAGAAGTCGGCCTCGGGCGCGGCGCGGTCGTCGTTCTCCGGGAACTCGCCGCGGTTGATGCGGTGGGCGTTGCGCACGATGCGGCTCTCGGCGGCCTGGCGGAAGATGTGGGTGAGCTGGGCCACCGGCACGGTCTGGGAGGCGATGACGTCGCCCAGCACCATGCCCGGCCCCACCGAGGGCAGCTGGTTCACGTCGCCGATGAGGATGAGTCGGCAGGTGAGCGGCAGGGCGCGCAGGAGATGCAGGGCCAGGGGCACGTCCAGCATGGAGGCCTCGTCCACCACCACCGCGTCGGCCTTGAGCTTGCTCTCCTCGTTGCGGGCGAACGCCCCCTCGGGCCCGAACTCCAGGAGCCGGTGCAGGGTGGAGGCCGTAAACCCGGTGGCCTCGGACAGGCGCTTGGCCGCCCGGCCGGTGGGCGCGGCCAGGCGCAGCTTGAGCCCCAGCTTGTCCAGGACCCGGGCCAGGACCCGGGTGATGGTGGTCTTGCCCGTGCCCGGGCCGCCGGTGATGACCAGGACCTTGGAGAACAGGCCCACCTCCACGGCCTCGCGCTGCTCCGGGGAGAGCTCAATGCCGGCCTCGGACTCCACCGAGGGCAGGGCCTCCCTGGCCTTGTCCCGCTTGAGCGGGGCCGGGTGGCTGGCCAGGGCGTGCAACCGGGCCGCGATCTCCCGCTCGTAGCGGTAGAAATGGATGAGGAACACCGCCTGCTCCACGCCCAGGGCGGGCAGGTCCTCCACCACGATGCGCTTCTGTTCCTCCAGGGCGCGCACCGCGGCGAGGATGTCCTCCTCCCCTACCCCGCTGCCCTCCTCCCCGCTGCCCAACAGGCCCGCGGCCTCGGCCCCCAGGTCGGCCAGGGGGAAGTAGAGGTGGCCCTGCTCGGACAGGCAGAACAAGGTCCAGACCAGGGCGGCTTGCACCCGCTCGCGGCAGTCCGGGGCAAAGCCCAGCTTGAGGGCCATGCGGTCCGCGGTGCGGAACCCGACCCCCCGGATGTCGTAGGCCAGCTCGTAGGGATTCTCCTGGAGCTTGGCCACCGCGCCGGCCCCGTACTTCTGGAAGATGCGGCTGGCATAGGTGGGCGGCACCTCGTGCTCCTGCAAAAAGAGCAGGAGCGAGCGCACCTCGCGCTGCTCCTCCCAGGAGGCGCGCATCTGGGCCAGCTTCTTCTTGCCCACCCCGTCCACGGCCAGGAGCCGGTCCGGGTCGCGGTCCAGGATGTCCAGCACGTCCGCGCCGAAGGCCGCCACCAGCCGGTCGGCCAGGGTGGGGCCCACCCCGCGGATGAGGCCCGAGGCCAGGTAGTTGCGCACCCCGTGCTGGGTGGCGGGCAGGGCCTGTTCGAAGGCGGCCACCGCGAACTGGCGGCCGAAGCGGGGGTGCTCGGTGAAGGAGCCGGTGAGGGTGAGCAGCTCCCCGGGCGAGACCTGGCCCAGGTTGCCCACGATGACCAGGTCCCCGGGCTCGCCCTCGGCGCGCACCCGGGCCACCAGATAGTTGGTCAGGGGATTGAAGAAGGTGACGGACTTGACTTCGGCCTTGAGGACGGTGGTCATGGAGGCCCAAATGAGCGGGGCCGGGAGAGCCCGGCCCCGCTCGGAAAGAGCTTAGGAGAGGACGGTCTCGTCAAAGGCCCGCTTGAGGGCCTTGAAGTTCTTGGGGCCGAGCTTGCCGCCGAAGCGGTCCATGATGACCGGCTCCAGGGTCTCCAGGGGCACGATGCCGGTGGCCTTGAGCAGCGCGCCGAGCATGGTGGTGTTGGTGATGGGCACCCCCAGCTCCTGCACCGCGATGGTGTCGGCGTCCACGGTGGCGGCCTTGCCCCACTTGTACTTCTTCTTGAGGGCGGCCGCGGTCTGGTTGGAGTTGACCACCACGGTGCCGCCCTTCTTGAGGCCCTCGGCCACGTTCACGATGTCCAGCAGGGTGGGATCCAGGACCAGGACGATGTTGGGCTCGTAGATCTTCTCGCGCAGCCGGATCTGCTCGTCGGATACGCGCACGAAGGCCACCACCGGCGCGCCGCGGCGCTCGGGGCCGAAGCTGGGGAAGGCCTGGGCGAAGCGGCCCTGGCCGATGGCCGCGCGGGCCAGCAGTTCGGCAGAGGTCACGCCGCCCTGTCCGCCCCGTCCGTGCAGTCTGATCTCGATCATGGCGTCATCTCCCTGTGGGGTTTATCCGTTCCCTCATGCTACGCTCAAAGCTTCTGCCTGTACACCAGCGATTGCTTGAGGGTTTCCCGGTCCATGTACTTCACTTCCGCACCCAGGGGAATGCCCTGGGCCAGTCGGGTCACCGCCACGTCCGGGGCCACCTGGGCGGCCAGGTCGCGTACCGAGGTGGCGGTGGCCTCGGCCTCCAGGGTGGCGCCCAGAGCCAGGATCAGCTCCCGGACCCCGCCCTCGGCCAGCCGGACGCGCAGCCGGCCGAACTCCAGTTGGTCCCGGGTCACGTTGTCCAGGGGGGCCAGGAGCCCGCCCAGGACCAGGTACTTGCCCCGGTAGAACCCACCGCTCTCGATGGCCAGAAGGCTGTCCCACTCGGCCACCACCATGAGCTGCTCGTCCGAGCGGCCCGGGTCCGCGCACACCCCGCAGGGGTCGGTGTCGGACAGGGCCGCGCAGCGGGAGCAGAAGCACAGGTTCTCCCGCAACCCCAGGATGCTGCGGCCCAGGTCCTCGGCCCGCTCTCGCGGCCAGCGCAGGATCTCCAGGGCGGCGCGCAGGGCGCTCTTGGGACCCAGGCCCGGCAGCCGGGACAGCCGCTCCACCACCTCCCGCAGGGGGCCGGGGAGCTGCTCTTTCGCCACCTAGAACATCCCGGGGATGTTCATGCCCCCGGTGATCTGGGACATCTCGGCGGCCATCATGTCCTTGGCCTTCTTGAGGGCCTCGTTGGCCGCGGCCAGGACCAAGTCCTGGAGCATGGCCACGTCGTTCGGATCCACCACCGCGGGGTCGATCGTGATCCCCACCAGCTCCGAGGCCCCGGTGGCGGTGACCGTGACCATGCCGCCCCCGGCGGTGGCCTCCACGGTGCGGGCCGCCATCTCCTCCTGGAGCTTGCTCATCTTCTTGTGCATCATCTGCGCCTGGCGCAGCATGTCGTTCATGCCTCGCATGCCATCCTCCATGAATCAGCAGCCGTCGGATACGCAACGGCATTCTGCGTGAAAGGTCGAAATCCTACGACGAACGGTCGCGCGGGGTGACGTTCACCACCCGGGCCCCGAAGCGCTCCTTGAGGGAGGCCACCGCAGGGTGGGTTTCCACCTCGGCCTTGAGGTCCTGGTGGGTCTTGCGCTTCACCTCGGAGGCGGAGAACTCCACAGGCCGGGACGGGCCGAAATATTCCGCGGCCAGGCGGGCCACCCCGTTGGCCTGGAGCTGGTCGCGCATGGCCGGGTTGGGGCACTGCACCACCACCCGGTCCTCCTCGACCGAGGCATCGCTCTTCTGGAGCGACATGGGGC
>JAEXTU010000446.1 GCA_023453335.1 Pseudomonadota bacterium
TGCCCAGGCCGATGATGATGAGCGGATCGATGCGCAGCACATGGCAGAACAAATGGGACGGTTTTTCGCAGGGCGGCGCCATGGGCGGCCTCCTGTGGCTAGTTGAACGCCTTGCTTCGGAACATGAGCCAGTGCTGGGGTGCCATGCGGAACTCGCAAACCGCAATCCAGCGGTTCACGCTGTCCTGTTTGCGGAGAATGGGGTAATTGGAGGTGCGCGGGCCTTCCTCGATGCGCTCGATAGAATGGGTGCTGGAAAAGCGCTCGATCAGGGTCGGGGTGATCTGGGGGTTGAACAGGTCGTGGCATTCCACCAGGATGTCGCAGTGCTCGAAAGGCGCATTCTGCGGATCCAGGAGCAGCATTTCCGCTCCTTCGCAATCCATGAGCATGAATGTCGGCAGGTTCCCGGCCAGATCCTCGGTGAGCGTGGTGTGAGTGCAGGCCCCGCGGATTTCCACCCGGTCGGCCACGCCGTTGGCCTCGGCGGTCGCCTGGCAAACCGCCTGGGCCGCGGGGCTCACGTCGTAGGCAATGACCTTGCTTCGGGGCATGCGGCGGGCGAACCCGATGGCGTAATACCCTTCGGCGCAGCCCACGTTGATGATCTGGGGAAAGTTCTTGGCGATGGCCTCGATCACCTGCGGGATCAATTCGGCCTCGTAGCAGCCCAGCAGCTTGGGGCTGAGTTCGCCCGCGCCCCAGGAGCTCTTGCGCAGCAGGCGCATGCCCCGGAAGGGTCCGCCCTGCACCACGCCCCGGGACGATTCGTAGACCAGGTTGGTCATCTCGTGCTGCCGAATGTGGATGGCAGTGTTGAAGATTTGCTGCAGGCTCTGGCGCTGGGCGTTGACGTCGGTCATGGGTTCCTCGCATGGATCGTCGGATGTTTGTCCATCACTGCGGACGCTCAGGATGCAGTCCGAAAAGCGACGGACCCGTGGGAGTCCGGCGTTGCCGGGAGATAAGCAAGATCCATGCCGGGCAATAAAAATGGGCGGCCCCAGGGGGACCGCCCGACTATCGGCAACCTCGTGGACTAGCAGCAGCAGGAGCCGCCTGAGCCGCATCCCGAGCCGCCGGCATCGCCGGTGGTCCCGCAGCCCGAGGAACAGCCGCAGCCTCCGCCGGCGAACTGGAGGCTGCTGCTCACCGCGAATCCGCCAGAGGTGGCGTCCACGCTGATGGGCTTGGCCGCGGCATAGAGTTCCTTCTCAACCAGGAAGGTCAGGCCGCCCTCCAGGGCGATGACCTCGTCGTCCGGTTTGGCGTCGTCCAGGGCCAGGGCCAGGCGGGGCCCGGAGCAGCCGCCCGGGGCGAGATAGACGCGGATGGGGGTCTTGTCCTTGTCCGAGAAATAGGCGTTGAGTTCCTGGCGGGCAGCGGCCGTGAGTTCCAGCATGGGAGGTCCTCCGGAAAAAGGTGTGCCTGCCATCTATGGATGGCACGGCAGTTTGTCAATGGGTGGCCCTGCGGAAAAGAAAAAGGGCGACCCCGTGAGGAGCCGCCCCGATGCCGCCGCTTCGATCTCTAGCAGGAACAGGAACTGCCCGAACCGCAGCCTGAGGAGCAGGAGCCGCCGCCGAGCTGCAGGCTGCTCGACACCGCGAACCCGGTGTAGGTCACGTCCACGGTGACCGGCTGGGCCTGGGTGTAGAGGTCCTTTTCCATGAGGAAGGTCAGTCCGCCGTCCAGGTTGAACACTTCGTCGTTGTTTTTAGGCTCGTCCAGAGCCAGCGCCAGTCGCGGCCCCGCTCACCCGCCCGGGGAGAGGTAGACGCGGATGGGGGTCTTGTCCTTGTCCTTGAAGTAGGCCTCGAGTTCCTTGCGGGCCTTGTCGGTCAGTTCCAGCATGGGGTGGTCCTCCAGGAAAATCGTGTACAGGACCGTTTAAGTATGCGCGGTTCCTTTGTCAACGGCCGCGACCCATAGATATCCCCCTGAAATGGGGAAAATTTACACTGTCGTAATAAAAGGCCTGGGGCCGCGGCCGGTTGCCCCGGAGCGCGCGCCGGCAAATTAATTCCCGCCTCGGCTACTTTTCGGCCACGATCTGGGTGCCCACCCCGTGGTCGGTGAAGAGCTCCAGGATCACCGAGTTCTCCACCCGGCCGTCTATGATGTGGGCTTTCTCCACCTCCTGCTCCAGGGCGTAGAGGCAGGCCTGGAGCTTGGGGATCATGCCCGCGGAGGCCGAGCCGTCGGCAATGGCCTGCATGGCCTCGGTGGCGTTCATGGAGGACACCAGGGTGCCCGCCTTGTCCTTGAACCCCTCCACGTCGGTGAGCAGGATGAGCCGCTTGGCCGCCAGCGCCGCGGCCAGGGCCCCGGCCACGGTGTCGGCGTTGATGTTGTAGGTCTCGCCGTCCTCGTCCACGCCCACGGGCGCGATGACCGGGATGAACCCGTCGCGCTGCAGGGAGGTGATGATCCGGGCGTCGATGCCGGTGATCTGGCCCACGTTGCCCAGGTCGATGATCTCGGGCGGTGCGTCCTCGCGGGAGATGACCATCTCCATCTTGCGGCAGCGGATCAGGGCGCCGTCCTTGCCGGAGAGGCCCACAGCCCGGCCCCCGGCCAGGTTCACCAGGTTCACGATCTCCTTGTTCACCTTGCCGGCCAGCACCATCTCCACCACGTTCATGGTGGCGGTGTCTGTGACCCGCAGGCCCTGGCGGAACACGCTCTCGATGCCCAGCTTGCCGAGCATCTGGCCGATCTGCGGCCCGCCGCCGTGCACGATGACCGGCCGCACCCCGATGTACTGCAGGAGGATGATGCAGCGGGCGAAGGCCCAGCGCAGGGCCTCGTCCTTCATGGCGTGGCCGCCGTACTTGATGACCACGGTCTGGCCGAAGAACTCCCGGATGTAGGGCAGGGCCTCCAGCAGGAAGCGGGCCTTGTCCAGGGCCTGGGCGGACGGGGCGGGGCAGGGGGTCTTTTCCATGTCCTTCTCCTAGAGAATATACCGGGACAAATCCCGGTCCTTCTGCACGTCGGCGAGCTTCTCGCGCACGTAGGCGCGGTCCACGGTGAGGCTGCGCTCCAGTCGGTCCGGGGCGTCGAAGGAGAGGTCCTGGAGCACCTTCTCCATGATGGTGTAAAGCCGGCGCGCCCCAATGTTCTCGGTCTGGGCGTTGACCTCCTGGGCGAACCCGGCCACCTCGTCCAGGGCGTCGGGGGCGAAGGTCAGCGTAATGCCTTCGGTGGCCAGGAGCGCCACGTACTGGGTGGTCAGCGCGTTCTGCGGCTCGGTGAGGATGCGCAGGAAATCGGCCTTGGTCAGGGCGGCAAGCTCCACCCGCAGGGGGAAGCGGCCCTGCAACTCGGGCATGAGGTCCGAGGGCTTGGCCACGTGGAACGCGCCCGCGGCGATGAACAGGATGTGGTCGGTACGCACCATGCCGTGCTTGGTGTTGACCACGCTGCCCTCCACGATGGGCAAGAGGTCGCGCTGCACGCCCTCCCGGGACACGTCCGGGCCGTGCGCCTCCTTGCGGGCGCAGACCTTGTCGATCTCGTCGATGAACACGATGCCGGCCTGCTCCACCCGCTCCCGGGCGGCCTCCAGCACCTTGTCCATGTCCACCAGCTTGTCCGACTCCTCCGAGATGAGCAGGCCGTACGCCTCGCGCACGGACATCTTCCGGGTCTTGCGCTTCTGCGGAAACATGCGGCCCACCATGTCCCGGAGCTGGAACTCCATATCCTCCATGCCGGGCATGGACATGAGCTGCACCGCGGGATTGGCCGCGGCCACCTCCATCTCCACCATCCGGTCGTCCAGCCGGCCCTCGCGCCAGA
This sequence comes from Pseudomonadota bacterium, assembly GCA_023453335.1. GTDB lineage: Bacteria > Desulfobacterota > Desulfovibrionia > Desulfovibrionales > Desulfovibrionaceae > UBA6814. The sequence continues at coordinate 3,805 of JAEXTU010000446.1, forward strand.
GCTGGCGCAGCTTGTCCCGGGTGGAAGCGTCCCCGGCCGGGCCTGGCTGCGGGGCGTCGGGGTGCGGGGGCAGGGTGCCCAGGGGCCGGGGAGCGGGGGGGAGCAGCAGGTCCAGGAGCCGCTCCTCGGCCAGCTTCTCGGCCTGCACCTTGACCCGCTCGGCCTCTTCCTGGCGCACCAGGTTGACCCCGAGGTCCATGAGGTCGCGGATCATGGACTCCACGTCCCGGCCCACGTAGCCCACCTCGGTGAACTTGGAGGCCTCCACCTTGATGAAGGGCGCGCCGGCCAGCCTGGCCAGGCGGCGGGCGATCTCGGTCTTGCCCACGCCGGTGGGGCCGATCATGATGATGTTCTTGGGCGCGATCTCGTCGCGCAGCTCGGGCGGGACCTGCATGCGCCGCCAGCGGTTGCGCATGGCGATGGCTACCATGCGCTTGGCCGCCTCCTGGCCCACGATGAACTTGTCCAGCTCCGAGACGATCTCCCGGGGAGTGAGTACCTGCATGGAATCTCCGCGATCAGGGTCTAGCGGAGGGAGGTCTACCCCATGCGGGGGCGGGGTGTCCACCGCGCCGGTCAGGGCTCGGGGTCGGGCTGCGGGTCGGGAGCGGCGTCATCCTCGGGCATGTCCGGGGGCGTGTCCGCGATCTCCGGAGGTGCGGCGCAGGCCCGCTCCAGGGCGTCGGCCGGGGGCGGGGGGGCGGACAGGGCCTTGGCCACCTTGCGGGCCAGGGTCTTGGCATCCACCGGCTTGACCAGGAAGTCGGTGACCTTGAGCCGCACCGACTCCACCACCACGTGCTTGTCCGCCTGGCCGGTGATCATGATGAAGGGCATGCCCGCCCAGTCCGGGTGGCAGCGCACGTGGCGCAGCAGGTCCAGCCCGTCCATCTCCGGCATCTTCCAGTCGCAGACCACCAGGTCCACGCGTTCCCGGGCGATGTGGCCGAGGGCTTCCTTGCCGTTGCGCGCCTCCAGGAGCTTGCCGATGCCCAGGGGCTCCAGGAAATTGCACAGCAGGGCGCGGAAATAGGGGGTGTCGTCCACCAGCAGGATGGTGGCGGCGTTCAGGCGTCCCTTCACCGGTACGAGGTCGTCATCGGCCATCAGCTGCTCCGGGGGGATGAGGGTGCTGGGTCGTCGGCCCGGGATTGGTCATAGGCGAGGATGGCCTGCACCAGGGTGGCCAGGGCGGTCTCCAGGGTGTCCACCAGGGCGTGGACCAGGGAGTCGGCGGCCCGGTCCATGGCCGACTCCACCTCCCGGGAGGCCAGGGCCACGCTGCGGGCCCCGATCTGGGCGGCGGCGGCCTTGAGGCTGTGCGCCCGGCGCCCGGCGGTGCCCCGGTCGCCCGGGTCCCTGGC
>JAEXTU010000454.1 GCA_023453335.1 Pseudomonadota bacterium
CCAACGTGTGCTCCCAGGCCCGCAAGATGGAGCGCATCTCCTACGACGAGATGTTGGAGTTCGCCAGCATGGGGGCCAAGGTGCTGCAGATCCGCTCCGTGGAATTCGCCAAGAAATACGGCGTGACGGTCCACGTGCGCTCGAGCTTTTCCGACGAGGAAGGGACCTACGTCACCCAGGAGGACGCAAGCATGGAAGCAGTGCTGGTTTCCGGCGTGGCCTACGACAAGGACCAGGCCCGGGTCACGGTGACCGACGTGCAGGACCGCCCCGGCATCGCCGCGGCCCTGTTCTCCCCCCTGGCCGACGCCGGCATCGTGGTGGACATGATCATCCAGAACACCAGCCGCCAGGGCGAGACGGACATGACCTTCACCGTGTCCCGCGGCGAGCTGGCCGAAACCCTGAACATCATCGAGGGGCTCAAGCCCCAGATCGGCTACGCCGAGATCCTCACCGACCGCAACGTGTGCAAGGTCTCGGTCATCGGCGTGGGCATGCGCAACCACTCGGGCGTGGCCTCCCGCATGTTCCAGGCCCTGCGCGACGAAAACATCAACATCCTCATGATCGCCACCTCGGAGATCAAGGTGACCTGCCTCATCGAGGAGAAGTACACCGAACTGGCGGTGCGTGCGTTGCACGACAAGTTCGGGCTGGAGAACGGCCCCGCAAAAGTGTGAGGGCGGCCCCATGCAGAAGATCGACGTCTACGACACCACCCTGCGCGACGGCACCCAGGCCGAGGAGATCAACCTCTCCACCGGGGACAAGGTGCGCATCGCCCGCAAGCTCGATGAGTTGGGCGTGGACTACATCGAGGGCGGATGGCCGGGCTCCAATCCCACCGACCGTAAGTTCTTCAAGGAAATAGCGGCGTATGAACTGAAGTACAGCCGCATCGCGGCCTTCGGCAGCACCCACCAGCCGGCCAACGCCCCGGAAACCGACCCCAACCTGAAGGCGTTGGTGGAGTCCGGCGCACCGGTAGCCACCATCTTCGGCAAGTCCTGGGACCTGCACGTGACCGAGGCCCTTCGCGTCGAACTTCCTCGCAACCTGGAGATCATCGCCGGCTCGGTGGCCTTCCTGCGCCCCCACTTCACCGAGGTGTTCTACGACGCCGAGCACTTCTTCGACGGGTACAGGGACAACCCGGACTACGCCCTGGAGACCCTGCGCCGCGCCCATGCGGCCGGGGCCGACGTGCTGGTGCTTTGCGACACCAACGGCGGCACCCTGCCCGCCGAGGTGCGCAAGATCGTCACCGCGGTGAAGAAGGCCCTGCCCAAGGCGCGGCTGGGCATCCACTCCCACAACGACTCCGAGACCGCGGTGGCCAACTCCGTGGAGGCCGTGGCCTGCGGCTGCGTCCAGGTGCAGGGCACCATGAACGGGTTCGGCGAACGCTGCGGCAACGCCAACCTCTGCTCCATCATCCCCAACCTGGAGCTGAAAAGCGGCGGCAAATACCGCTGCCTGCCCGCGGGCAACCTCAAGCACCTCACCGGGGTGAGCAACTTCGTGAACGAGGTGGCCAACCTGCGCTCCTTCATGCGCCAGCCCTTCGTGGGCCGCTCGGCCTTCGCCCACAAGGGTGGCATCCACGTGAGCGCGGTGCTGCGCAATCCCCGCACCTACGAGCACATCCCGCCCGAGGCCGTGGGCAACGAGCAGCGGGTGCTGCTCTCGGATCTGGCCGGCCGCAGCAACATCATGTTCATGGCCCGCAAGTACGGCTACGACCTGGACAAGAACGACGCCCAGGTCATGGACCTCTTGGCCGAGGTCAAGGAGCGGGAGAGCCTGGGCTACGAGTACTCCGCGGCCGAGGCCTCCTTCGAGCTCTTGTTCTTCCGCACCATGGGCTGGACCAAGAGCTATTTCAAGCTCATGTCCTTCCGGGTCACCGACGTGATGCAGGAGGACGGCCGCGACCCCTTCATCGAGGCCACGGTCATGGTCAAGGTCCGGGGCAGCGTGGTGCACACCGCGGCCACCGGCCAGGGCCCGGTCAACGCCCTGGACAACGCCCTGCGCTCGGCCCTGGCCAGCTCCTACCCCAACCTGGCGGAGATGCGCCTGGCCGACTTCAAGGTGCGGGTCCTGCCCGGGGCGGTGCGCGACGCCGGGGGCACGGCCTCGGTGGTGCGGGTGCTCATCGAGAGCGCGGACAAGACCTCCCGCTGGACCACGGTGGGGGTGTCCCACGACGTGATCCAGGCCTCTTGGCGCGCCCTGGTGGACTCCATCACCTACAAGCTCTTCAAGGACGATCCCAAGAAGTGGCCCAACAAGGCCCTCAAGAAGAAGTGAACCCCGTGGCGGCCGCCCGCCTGAGCGTGCTCTGCGACAACGAGGCCCTGCCCGGCTTTGCAGCCGAGTGGGGCCTCTCCATCTGCATCGAGACCCCCGGGAGCCGCCGCGTGCTCTGGGACGCGGGCAAGACCGGCCTGTTCCTGGACAACGCCGAGAGGCTGGGCCTGGACCTTTCCCGTCTCGACGCCGCAGCCTTGTCGCACGGCCACTACGACCACGGGGATGGACTGCCCTTGCTCCGCTCCCGGGCGGGCTACGCAGGCCCCATCCACGTACATCCCGGCCACGCCCAGGCCCGGTACGCCCGTGAAAAGGACGGAAGCATTCGCGGGGTGGGCCTGTCCCCCGAGGCCCGGACGGCCCTGGCCGGGTTCGTGCCGGTACAGGGAGTCGCGGTGATCGTCCCCGGCCTCACCATGCTCTGCCCCATCCCCCGACGGGAGGGTCTGGCCACGGCCACGGCCGGGCTCTTCACGGACCCGGCCGGAAAGACGAGCGACGCCCTGCCCGACGACGCCTGCCTGGTCCTCGACGCCCCGACCGGGCCAGTGCGCGTCCTGGGCTGCTGCCATAGCGGCCTGGCCAACACCCTGGCCCAGGTCCGGGACGCCCTGGGCCTCGGCCGCCTGGCCGCGGTGGTGGGCGGCCTGCACCTGTACGCCGCGGACTGCGCCACCCGGGCTGAGGCCCGGGACACCCTGCGCGCAAGTGGGGCCGGACGCATTCATCCTGGCCACTGCACCGGCCGGGAGGCCGCGCTGTGGTTGGCCCGGGAACTGCCCGGCCGGGTCTTCCCCCTGGCCGCGGGCCAGGTGCTGGAGTTCTAGCCCCGGCTCCGGGAACCCGGCCGCACCCTGTCATTTTTTCCGCATCATTCCGGACCCATCCGACAGGCTCGTCCCGCAAACCCCGCCACCACTGGCCGGGAACGGGTGTTGCAAGCCGGAGCCAGGCCCGGCCGCACGGCCAAGGGGCGCTTAGGCTGGATTCTTCGGGAATTTCAGGGTACGCTGCCCCAGCCCGGGAATCCGCTCGCGCGAAACGGCTCCGGTTGAGCCAGGACCCCAACGTCGTCGGCCCATGGAAGACACCTTTCTCGCCTGGCTGGAAAAGATCGTGTCCTGCCTGGAATGCCTTGGCCGGGGCATGTACCGGTTGTGCCTGTGCGCCCAGCGCATCGAAGTCGGTCTGGACCGTGTTCCGGACCGAGTCCGTGCGTTCGCGGTCCGGGTCCGGCATGCGGCGCAGCGGGTGCGCGGCGACGCAGCCGAGGACTGGCGCGTGGCCTGCCTGGTGGCCCGCACCCTGTGGCGACCGGTGCGTAGCCAGGCCCTCCTGGCCTGGGACGAGATCGCGCCACGCCTGCCCCAGGCGCCCAGCCTCCGGCTGCCCACGGTGCTGGGCGGATGCCTGCTCCTGGTGTTCTGGATCGAGCTGGCGGTCTTGCGGGCCATCATTCCCGGCCCGCCCCCGCTTCCGGCCGAAGCTGCGGCCACGGCCGCGGCCACGGACCTGGACCCCGCCTACCTGAACAACGTGGAGAGCCTGCTGGCCGAGTTCTGGCGCTACCCCCGGCCCACCCCAGGCATCTCGCCCCTGCCTGTGCCCCTGGCCGGCCTCCTGGACCACGATCCGTCCCAGCCGTCCCTGCCCGGGGTGGCCGGGGACGGGATGTACCATCCCCTGCTCGCCCTGCTGGACTTCCCGGGAGCGGCCCGCTACTCGGCCTTCACCCGCGCCGCGCCGCTGCCCTCGGTGCGCCTGGCCGTGCGGCGCTACGAGGTGCGGCGGCCGGTGGACCACCAGGCCTTCCACCCCCTGGACAAGGAGGCCCTGCTGGCGGCCAGCGGCCCCTACCTGGGCCAGGCCTTCGCCATGGTGGATTCCGTGTCTCCCGCGCCCGAGACGCGCCCGGCCGCGACCACGGTCCTGGCTGCGGCCCCCCGCGTCCTGCCGGCCGTGGCCCTGGCCCCGCGCCTGGGGCCGCTCCCCCTGGGCCAGCTCTCGGCCCTGTTCGAATCCGGCGACCACGGGGTGCACGCCATCGGCTGGGACTCTCGCGGCGGCACCTCCTACGGCAAGTACCAGATGTCCTCGCTCATGGGCACCATGGACAAGTTCATCGCCTTCCTGCGGGAGCGCGCGCCGCAGTGGGGTTCGCGCCTGGGCAACTCCGGTCCCGCGGACACCGGCGGGGTGTTCGGGGCCATGCCCCGGGCCTGGAAGAGCATCGCCGAGGAGGACCCCACCCGCTTCGAGCGGCTCCAGGACAGCTTCATCCACTCCGAATACTACTCGCCCACGGTCCAGGCCATCAGCGCCGAAACCGGCCTGGACGTGAACGCCCACCCGGCGGTGATGCGCGAGGTGCTCTGGAGCACCGCGGTGCTGCACGGCCCCACCGGCGGGGCGGAGATCTTCATCGAGGCCGCCCGCCGGGTGCGCGACCAGCCCGCCCGCAGCTACAACCGTGCCCTGCTGGAAGAGGTCTTCCGGGAGCGGGCGCGGCGCATCAGCCGTTCCGGCAACCCCAAGGAGGATATCCTCCGCCGCCGGTTGCAGATGGAAAAGGAACTGGCCCTGACCATGCTCGGTTCCCCGAGCGCCCCGATCCAGCTCTCGGACCGGCTGTGACCTCCCGGGCCGCACCGGCATGGCAAAACGCCCGGCTTGCCTGGATTCCCAGACCCGGCTATGCTATGTTCACCAGTCTCTTGAGAGGAGCGAATGGCCCCTGACCTTTCCGCACCCATCCTGGTGGTGGACGACAAAGCCGGCCAGGATGCCCTGCTCGCAGCCCTGCACGCCACGGGATACACCACGGTCCTGGTGGCGGAGAACGCCCCCGCCGCCTGGAAGCTCCTGCACCAGTCGCCGGTGAAGCTGGTCATCTGCGAACTGGTCATGCCCCAGATCACCGGCATCCACCTCTTGCGCAAGATCCGGGCGGACAACGCCCTGGCCAGCCTGCCGGTCATCATCATGTCCGCGGCCAAGGACCCCCGCCTCATCTCCGCGGCGGTGTCCTCCGGGGCCACCGACTTCATGGTCAAGCCCTTTGACCAGGAGACCCTGGAACGCAAGGTGGCCGCGGCCTTCACCCCGCGCGTCCCCATGCCCCCGGGGCAGAAGCGCCTGCTCGACGCCGGGGAGAAGCTCATCGAGCAGTACCGCTACGACGACGCGGTCAAGATATTCACCAAGGCTCTCAAGGACGACCCCCTGCTGGCCGCGGCCTACCACGGCCTGGCCCGCATCTTCAAACTCAAGAACGACAAGGCCAAGCACCGCGCCTTCCTGGAGCGGGCGGTCCAGGTCTATGCCCAGACCGAAAAGTTCGCGGAGGCCGAGGAGCTCTTCAAGGACCTGCGCAAACACTACCCGGATGCGGCCAACCCCTTCAAGGCCGCGGGCGAGGCCAACTTGGCCGCGGGCAAGCCCCAGGAGGCGGCCCAGGCCTTTCTCAAGGCCCTGGACATCACCCCTGACGACCCGGACTTGGATATCAAGCTGGCCGAGGCCTACAAGGCGGCGGGCGACGAGGAAAAATCCCTGGGCGCGGTCATGAAGGTGCTCAAGAGGCAGGACGTCTCCCCCGAGGGCCGGGGAATCTATGCCGCCCTCACCGGAGAGGACTGGGACGCCAACCCCGGCAGCCTGGCCGGCAAGAAGCGCCAGGCCGACGAGGAAGAGTACGAGAAGAAGGGCACCGTGAAGTTCTGGACCCCGGACCTGCTGGTGGCTGTCAAGGGCCGCCAGAACATGCCCATCGTGGCCATGAGCCCCTCCACCGCGACCTTCTCCTCCCTGGACCAGGAGTTCGCTGCCGACGAGGTCCTTGACTTCGACATCGTGCGCCTGGACGAGAGCGGCCAGCCCAACATCGAGCTGGCCGGCCTCAGGGCCAAGGTGGAGAAGACCAGCGCCTCGGCGGTCAAGGTCATCCTGGACCCCCAGGTCAAGGAGAAGCGCAAGGAGGAGATCATGGCCCTCATCCTTGCGGCCCAGGTGCGGGTCAAGGAGGAGATCAAGAAGATGGGCAACGTCAAGGACTTCGAAGTCGACATGCTGTTCATGTAACAGTCTGCAATTCTTATTCTATTTTTTAATCCCTCAAGTTCTGCATGAAGTTTTTTACCAGAGCCTCCACCCGGTCCTTGTGGTCGCAGTGGGTGGTGAGCACATGGTGGCTGGTGCCGTCGGACGTCACCGGCAGCAGCACCAGCTCCTTCTGTTCCGATCCGACATTGCGGAATATTTCCGGGGCGTTGGCCTCAGGCGCAGTGCCGTCCTTCTCGGCGTGGACAACCAGGAGCGGCGAGCGCACCCGGGCGAGGCCCTGCCGCACCTGGCGCAGCCCGGCCATGAAGCTGGCCAGGGCCGCCAGGGACACGTACTGCTCGTAGCCCTGCCAGGGCATGCGCTGCCGGGAGGCCTCGGAGCGCGGGGACGACGGCCACAGGGGCCGCACCGTGCGCAAGAGGGGCAGGAGCGGCAGCCGCCAGTCCGCGGCCGCATAGGGAAAGAGCCGGAACAGGAACACCGGCGAGGCCAGGGTCACGATGCCCGCTGGCCGGTGGCGCTGGCCCAGGGCCAGGCACAGGCTGCCCCCCATGGACAGGCCGCAGCAGGCCACCCGGCCGCACTGCTTCTCCAGCCGGAGGTACTCGGCCTCGGCCGCCCCCAGCCAGTCGTTCCATCCCGTGCCCGCCCAGTCCGTTTCCGTGGTCCCGTGCCCGGGCAGGAGCGGAACCGCGGTGGCGAAGCCCACGGCCTCCAGGACTGAGGCCAGGCCCAGCATCTCGAAGGGCTCGCCCCCGAATCCGTGCAGCAGAAGTACGCCCAAACCCGCCATGTTCGCGCCTCATCGCCGTGCCAGTCTTGCCCGCCGGGCCTCCTTCCTCTACAGGAGGGCGAGACCCGACGCAAACGGAGGACCCATGCCCCTGGCCTGCGACACCCTGGTCCGCTGCGGCCTGCTCCTGACCCAGGACGCCGGGCGAACGGTGCTGGAAGATGCCGGTCTGGCCGTCACCCACGGCGTGGTCGCGGCCTGCGGCCCCTTTGCCCAGGTGGCCGCGGCCCATGCGCCGGTGGAGGTCCTGGACCTGTCCGGCTGCCTGGTGCTGCCCGGCCTGGTCAACACCCACACCCACGCGCCCATGACCCTGCTGCGCGGCTTGGCCGACGACAAGCCGCTCATGCCCTGGCTGGAGGAGGATATCTGGCCCATCGAGGGCCGGCTCACCCCGGAGCACATGGAGTTGGGCATGGCCCTGGCCTGCGCCGAGATGCTGCGCACCGGCACCACCTGCTTCTGCGACATGTACGTGTGCCAGGACCGCAACCTCCGGGCCGTGCAGCGCGCGGGCATGCGGGCGGTACTGGGCGAGGGCATCTTCGAGTTCCCCACCGCCTCCTACCGCACCGTGGACGAGGCATTCGCCCGCGCCGAGGCCCTCCTGGGCTCCCTGGCCGGCAATTCGCTGGTGCGGGGCTGCGTGGCCCTGCACGCCCTGTACACCACGTCCCCGGAGACCCAGGCCCGGAGCATGGACCTGGCCGAACGGTTTGACGTGCCCTGGACCGCGCACCTGGCCGAGAACACCCAGGAGACCGCCCAGGTCCTGGCCGGCTGCGGCCGGCGGCCGGTGCCCTGCGCCGGGTCCCGCGGCCTCCTGCGGCCGCGCACCCTGGCCGCCCACTGCGTTGACCTGGATGCCGAGGACATCCGGCTCCTGGCCGAGTCGGGCTGCAGGGTGGCCCACCAGCCGTGCAGCAATTTCAAGCTGGCCTCGGGCGTGGCCCCGGCGCCCGCCCTGCTGGCCGCCGGGGTGAGGGTCTCCCTGGGCACCGACGGCGCGGCCAGCAACAACGCCCTCAACCTCTTCAGCGAGATGCGGGCCTGCGCCCTGGCCCACAAGGCCTGGAACCTGGACGCCACCGTGCTCCCGGCCCAGACCGTGCTGGACATGGCCACGGTGCACGGCGCGGACAACCTGGGCTGGCCCGAACTGGGCCGACTCGCGCCGGGCAGCGCCGCGGACCTCTGCGCCCTGGACCTGGCCGCGCCCAATCTGCAGCCCCTGTACAACCCGGTGTCCCATGCGGTGTACGCGGCCACCGGCCACGAGGTGCGCCTCACCATGGTGGCCGGCAAGGTGCTCTACCGGGACGGCGCGTTCCCCACCTTCGACTACCCGGCCCTGCTGGCCGAGGTGGCCGGGGCGGCCCGCTGGGTGCGCGGACTGGCCGGGGCGCGAAAAAATCCTTGACATTCATCCCGCGGGGACTAAATACTCCCCTGCTTTCAGACCATACCGGGCGGCCTGCCGCCCGTGCAGCCGCAAGGAGAGACGACAATGGCCAATGGTTCCGCGTCCATGCTGGACGCCGCCGTGCAGACCGAGACCGGGCTGATGCTGAACGGCTTCCTGCTGGAGCCGGTGATCGACAAGTGCGAAGGCTGCGAGCGCGTGGTGGACCACGCCTCGGGCAGCAAGTACTGCACCAGCTACGCCCAGCCCGCCAAGAAGTGGACCCTCGGCGTGTGCAACTTCGCCACCCACATGAAGGCCACCGTGGCCCAGGGCAAGGTGAAGGTGAACCCGCTGAAGGCCTCCAAGCGCGCCGCCCGCGGCCGCTAGGCCAACCCTGCTCGCAGCGGGCGGGGATTTTCCCCGCCCGTTTTTTTTCCTGCGCCCGCGCAGGCCCCCAGCGCGCCAGGATGGCGCGCCGGATGCGAAGCATCCGAACGTGGAGGGAAAACCACGTTTTTTCCTCCACGTCCCGGTCGGAAATGCAGGACGCATTTCCGACATCTGGAGGATACGGTCATGCTCGATGCGGTCCTGGCCCGCCTGGACGCTGCGGCCCCCGAGGTCGTGGCCCTGCAGCGCGACCTGGTGGCCATTCCCGCCCTGGGGCCGGCCAACGACGGCGAGGGCGAAACAGCCAAGGCCGCCTGGCTGCTGGCCCGCCTGCGCTCCCTCGGCTTTCCCGAGATCCGCGAGCTTTCCGCCCCGGACTCCCGGGTCCCCTCCGGCTCCCGCCCCAACCTGGCCGCCCGCATCCCGGGCGCGGACAATACCCGCACCCTCTGGGTCATCGGGCACATGGACATCGTGCCCGCCGGCGACCCGGGCCTGTGGACTTCCGACCCCTTCACCCTGCAGGTGGACGGCGACGTGCTCATCGGCCGCGGGGTGGAGGACAACCACCAGGGCATGGTCTCCGGCCTGATCCTGGCC
>JAEXTU010000053.1 GCA_023453335.1 Pseudomonadota bacterium
TGCCCTGGCCCTGGCGCTTGATCCCGGGGAGGCCGGCCGCGGACGTGGGTCCCGACGGCTTGTCCAGGATGAGCACCCCGCCCTGTTGGCGCGCAGCGCGCCGCCGCCGTCCCATCAGGCGAGTCCCATCAGGCCAGTCCCAGCCCCTGGGCCACCGCGGCCTCCACCACCGCCTCGGCGGTGTCCAGGTCCGCCTCCACGGTGCCGCCGGCCGCGTTTTTGTGCCCGCCGCCCGACAGGGTGGCGGCCATGGCCTGCACGTTCACCTCGCCGGTGGAGCGCAGGCTGAACTTTATCCGCTGCGGGGCGTCCTCGCGCAGGGACACCGCCACCTGCACCCCGCGCACCCGGCGAACCATGTTCACCAGGTTGTCGGTGTCCAGGGCGGTGGTGCCGGTGCGCTCCATGTCCTCGCGGGTGATGCGTACCAGGCCCACCGAGCCGCCGTGCGCGTAGCGCGCGCGGCCCAGGACCAGGGACCACAGGGCCAGCCGGCCCGGGCTCCAGTTGTTCTGGAGCCGGTGGTTGAAGGCGGCCACGTCCAGGCCCAGGCCGATGATCTCCGCGGCCATGCTGAGCACCCGCGGCTGGGTGTTGCCGAAGGTGAAGGAGCCGGTGTCCGTGACCATGGCCAGGTACACCGCCTCGCCCAGGGGACCGTCCAGTGGTGCCTCTAGGTCGTGGGCCAGGTGGGCCACCATCTCGCCCACCGAGGACATGGTGGTGTCCACCCAGTTCACCGCCCCGAATCCGGGGTTGCCCAGGTGGTGGTCGATGTTGATGGTCCGCTCCTGCACCAGGAAGGGCTCCAGGGCGTCGCCCACCCGGTGCGCCGCGCCGCAGTCCATGACCATGGTCCAGGCGTAGCCGTTCACCGGGGCCTGGGTGTGCACCGGGCCGGGCAGGGGCAGCCAGTCGTAGACCTCGGGAACACCGCTCTGGTTGTAGAGCGCGAAACGCTTGCCCAGGGCGGAGAGGAGGAAGCCCATGGCCACGATGGAGCCCAGGGCGTCGCCGTCCGGGTTGGCGTGCGACGCCACCAGGAAGCCGTCGTCCCGGCGCAGAATCTCGGCGATCTCACTCCTCGGGGTGGACATAGACCATGTTCTCCAGGAAGTCGTCGTGCACGAAGCGCAGCTCGGGCATGTGCTTGAGGGTCAGCCGGCCGGCCACCTTGCGCCGGATGAGGGCGGCGGCGCGATCCAGGGCCTTCTGCACCTCGGGCCGGTGTTCGGCGTCGTGCACGGAGTAGAGCACCTCGGCCAGGGTGAGGTCTGGATTCAGGCGCACCCCGGTGAGGGTGGCCTCCTCCATGCGGGGGTCGCCGAACTCTCGGGAGAGGATGGCCGCCACCTCGCGCAGCAGGAGGTCGGACAGGCGCTGGGAACGGCGGGACTCAGTCCTGCGCATGGCGTTCCTCCAAGTCGCGGAGTGGGTCGGGGATGTACTCCTCGCCGCCCTCGGCCGCGAAGATCTCCACCGAACTGTCGATGATGTCCTCGTCGGACACCGCCTCCACCTTGCACAGGGCCTTGGTCATCTGGCTCTCCAGGCGCCGCCGGTCGCCGGACACCGCGGCCACCGCCAGGGTGAGCCGGTCGTGGGAGTCCTGGTCCGCCACCTCGGCCACCGCCACGTTGAAGGCGTTGCGCAGCTTTTGCTTCAGGCTCGATGCAAAGCGGCGCTTGCCCTTCAGCGAGTGGTTGTCGTGCAGCGCGAAGCGCACCGTCAGCACTCCCACGTACATAAGGCTCCGTCAGGGCGTGTCCAGCCAGGCCAAGCTAGGCCAGGGTCGGCTGGGTCTGGACCTCCTCGAAGGTCTCCAGCACGTCGCCCATCTTCACGTCGTTGAAGTTCTCCAGGCCGATGCCGCACTCGTAGCCCTTGGCCACTTCCTTGGCGTCATCCTTGAGCCGCTTGAGCGAGCCGATGCGGCCGGTGTAGACCACTACGCCGTTGCGCAAGAGGCGCACCTGGGCGTTGCGGCGCATGAGCCCGTCGGTGACCCGGCAGCCGGCGATGGTGCCCACCTTGGGGATGCTGAAGGTCTGCAGCACCTCGGCCTGGCCCAGGTAGGACTCGGTGAACACCGGCTCGAGCATGCCGGTCATGGCGTCCTTCACCTCGGCCACCAGCTTGTAGATGATGTCGTAGAAGCGGATGTCCACGCTCTCCTGCTCGGCGATCTCCTTGACCTTGGCCGTGGGCTTCACGTTGAAGCCGATGATGATGGCCTCGGAGGCGGTGGCCAGCAGGATGTCCGACTCGGAGATGGCGCCCGCGCCGCTGTGCACGATGGAGATCTTGACCTCCTCAGTGGACAGCTTGTTGAGGGCCTCGGTGATGGCCTCCAGGGAGCCCTGCACGTCGGCCTTGAGCAGCAGGTTGAGGGTCTTGGCCGCGGCGTCCTTCTTGGCCGCCAGGAAGCTCTCCAGGGTGACCTTGGTCTGCTTGGCCAGCTCCTTCTCGCGGGTCTTGACCTGGCGGTCGGCCGCGATGCGGCGGGCCACCTTCTCGTCCTCTACCACCACGAACTCGTCGCCGGCCTCGGGCACGGAGTCGAAACCCTGCACCTCCACCGGGATGGAGGGGGTGGCGTCCTTGATCTTGCGGCCCACGTCGTTGAACATGTTGCGGACCTTGCCGTTGTGCACGCCGCAGACAAAGGCGTCGCCCAGCTTCAGCGTGCCCTGCTGGATGAGCACGGTGGCCACCGGGCCGCGGCCCTTGTCCAGGCGCGCCTCCACGATGCGGCCCATGGCCGGCTTGTCCGGGTTGGCCTTGAGGTCCAGCACCTCGGCTTGGAGGAGCAGAAGCTCCAGCAGTTCGTCGATGCCGACGTGCTTCTTGGCCGAGACGTTGGCGAAGATGGTCTCGCCGCCCCAGGCCTCGGACATGAGGCCCAGTTCGGACAGCTCGCGCATGACCCGCTCCGGGTTGGCCTCGGGCTTGTCGATCTTGTTCACCGCCACCACGATGGGCACGCCGGCGGCGCGGGCGTGGCTCACAGCCTCGCGGGTCTGGTCCATGACGCCGTCGTCGGCCGCCACCACCAGGACCACGATGTCCGTGACCTTGGCCCCGCGGGCGCGCATGGCGGTGAAGGCCTCGTGGCCCGGGGTGTCCAGGAACACCACCTTGCCGCGCGGGGTGTCCACGTCGTAGGCGCCGATGTGCTGGGTGATGCCGCCGGCCTCGCCGGAGGTGATCTCCGAGGAGCGGATGGCGTCCAGCAGCGAGGTCTTGCCGTGGTCCACGTGGCCCATGATGGTGACCACCGGGGGACGGGACTTGAGCTTGTCCGGATCGTCGCTGCCCTCGGCGGCCGCGGCCAGGAAGCCGACCTCGGAGAAGCCCACGCGCTCCACCTCGTACTCGAATTCCTGGGCCACCAGCACCGCGGTGTCGAAGTCGATGGCCTGGTTGATGGTGGCCATCATGCCCAGGCCGAAGAGAATCTTGATGAGGGCCTGGG
>JAEXTU010000054.1 GCA_023453335.1 Pseudomonadota bacterium
GGGCTGGGCCTTGGCCGCGGCCTCGCCCGAGGCCGGGACGAAGCCCGGGATGCGGGTGCGCTCGATGCGGCAGCCCAGCACCCGCTCCACGGCCCGCACCAAGCCCTCGTCCTCGCCGGTGACCAGGGTCAGGGCATAGCCTTCGCGCTCGGCGCGTCCGGTGCGGCCGATGCGGTGGGTGTAGGCCTCCACCGTGTCGGGCATGTCGAAGTTCACCACGTGGGACACCAGGCTCACGTCGATGCCCCGGGCCGCGATGTCGGTGGCCACCAGGACCTTGATCTTCCCGCCCCGGAAGGCGTCCATGGCCGCCTGGCGGCGGTTCTGGGACATGTTCCCCTGCAGGCAGTCGGCCGGGCAGCGGTCCTCGTTGAGGTGGCGGGCCAGGGTCTTGGCCCGGTGCTTGGTGCGGGTGAAGACCAGCACGGACTCGGTGTCGGTGCCGTGCAGGAAGGCCTTGAGGGCCGCAGTCTTGTCGGCCTGGCGCAGGGCGCACAGGGCGTGGGACACGGTCTCCACCGGCCGGATCTCGCCGGCGCGCACGGTGAGGGGGTCGGCGAGGGTCTCCTGGGCCAGGCCCTTGATGGCCTCGGGCATGGTGGCCGAGAAGAGCAGGGTCTGCTTGCGGTTGGCCACCGCCTTCAGGATGCGGCGCACGTCGGGCAGAAAGCCCATGTCGAACATGTGGTCGGCCTCGTCCAGGACCAGGACCTCCACCGAGTCGAGATGGGCGGTGCCGCGGTTCAGGTGGTCGAGCAGCCGGCCCGGGCAGGCCACCACGATGTCGGCCCGGCGCAGGGCGTTGATCTGGGGGTTCAGGCCCACCCCGCCGTACACTGCGGCGCAGCGCAGGCCGGTGTGCTTGCCCAGCACGTCGAAGGACTGGCGGATTTGTTCGGCCAGCTCCCGGGTGGGAGCCAGCACCAGGGCGCGCACCCGGCCGCGGGGGCCGGCGCTCAGGCGGTGCAGGATGGGCAGGGCGAAGGCCGCGGTCTTGCCGGTGCCGGTCTGGGCCAGGCCCATGAGGTCGCGGCCCAGCAGCACATGCGGAATGGCCTGGGCCTGGATGGGAGTGGGGGTGCAGTAGCCGGCGTCGGCAATACCTTTGCCAATGCGCTGGTCAAGCGCAAAATCAGAAAAATTCACGATGTAATCCTTGGTTCAGAGGGTGGATCGGCCCGGGAATACGCCGGGCGGAAGGAAAGCGATGGGGGGTCAGGCCGTGACGCCGGCCTGAATGTATTCCTCGCGGAGCTCGTCGATGAGCTCCTTTACCGTAGTAATGCGGTCCACACGGTGGACGTTGGCCCCTGCGAACACGAAGCCCCGGTCGGTGCATCCCCGCTGGGCGGCCATGAGGGCCAGGGAGATACAATAAGGGCTCTTTTGCGGATCGCAAGTGCGGATGCAGTGGTAGGGGCAGTTCACGGGCTTGCGCTGGCCTTCGCCCACCTGCTTCAGGAAGCGGTTGCGCAGGGCGCGGCCGGGCAGCCCCACCGGGCTCTGGATGATGGTGGCGTCGCCGGGCTGGGCGTCCAGGTAGGCCTGCTTGAAGGCCGGGTCGGCGTCGCACTCGTGGGTGGCCACGAAGCGGGTGCCCATCTGCACCGCGGCCGCGCCCAGGTCCAGCAGTTCGCGGATGTCCGCACCGGTGTAGCAGCCGCCCGCGGCGATGACCGGGATGGCCCGACCGGCCTTGTCCTCGAAGGGCTTCAGCGCCGCCACCACCGCGGGCACCAGACGCTCCAGGGCAAAGGCCGGGTCCTCGATCTGCTCCGGGCTGAAGCCCAGGTGGCCGCCGGCCTTGGGTCCCTCCACCACCACCGCGTCGGGCAGCCGCCCGGTACGGGTGAGCCAGCGCTTGGAGATGACCGCGGCCGCGCGGTCCGAGGACACGATGGGCGAGAGCAGGGTGTTCACCCCCTCCGGGAGCAGGGTGGGCAGGTCCAGGGGCAGGCCCGCGCCGGAGAAGATGATGTCGATGCCCTCCAGGGCCGAGACCCGCACCATGTCGGCGTAGTTGGTGAGCGCCACCATGATGTTCACGCCCAGGATGCCCGAGGGCGAGAGCTCGCGGGCGCGGCGGATCTCCCGGCGCAGCACCGCCCGGCAGTCCTCCTCGTAGCCCTGGGAGGGTTGGGGAGGATTCACCAGGCCGATGGCCGCGGCGGAGATGACCCCGATGCCGCCCTGCTCGGCCACTGCCGAAGCCAGGCCGGACAGGGAGATGCCCACGCCCATGCCGCCCTGCACAATGGGAGTGCGGGCCGTGAGAGGCCCGATGCGCAGGGGGGGGAAATCGTTGGTGTTCTTCATGCGTCTATGCGCGGCCGGCGCGGAAAAACCCGCTCCCCACATGATACGGGGTGCGGGCGGGCTTGATGTGCGGCGGCCGGCGTCGGGAAACCGCGTCCCACCGGTGGCCTGCCGGTGCGGACATCGTGCTCGATTTCGTGAGAGTCCTTGTGGCGTCTCGCTTCTGGCTTTTACCCGGGACAGTCCCGGGTCCCCGCACTTCTACGCATGTCCCCCGGGAAGTCAAGGGGTAGGAAAATTCCCCGGAGGCCTTGCCCCGCGCGTTGGAGAAAGTTTTCAACAGGGACCTAGGCCTGCTCGCTGCCGCCGCGGGGCGGTTTGCCGCCGTTGGCCCGGGTCCACCAGGTGCGGTCGGGCCGCTCCATCCACCAGTCCGTGGGGTTGGTGGCCACGATCTTCCTGCCCAGGGCCTGGCCCTCGGGGGTGCGCAGCCGCTCCAGGGCCAGTTCGATCCACTGCCCGGCTCTTTTGTTGCCCAGGTCCAGTTCCTCGGCCAGGTTGAGGATGAGGTCCAGTTGGTCCGCGTCCTGGGCCAGCCGGGCCTCGGGGCTGGAGGTGGTCTCCAGCTCGCGCCAGAACCCGAGCACGTCCTCCTCCAGGCCGGTGCCGGCCAGGCAGTCCTTGAGCGCGTCGGTGCGGCGGCTGTCGTTGTACATGCGGTTCACGTAGTTGAAGTCCGCGGTGCGCGCCTCGTGCAGGTCGTGGAACAGGCAGAGCATGGCGGTCTTCTGCGGGTCGGCCCCGGCCATGCGGGCCAGGGTGTAGCCGATGACCGAGGTCCGGAAGCTGTGCTCGGCCACGTTCTCGCTGCCCGTGCCCAGGAACTGGTACCCGGTGCGCGGGGTGCGGCGCAGCATGCCGGCTTCGTACAGGAAGTCGGCGATTCTCTTCAGTTTCTTGTCTTCCATTCGGTCCTTCTAGGTCGTGTATTCGGCGTTGATCTTTTTGTAGTCGTAGGTCAGGTCCGAGGCCAGGAGCACGTACGCGCCCGGGCCGGTCCCCAGGGAGATGTCGATGGGGATGTCCTGCCGGCGCAGGGTGCCGCCGAGCAGCGCCCGCAAATCCCCGGGTTTGGGCAGGCCGTGCTCGAAGATGACCTGGCCGCCGATGGCGATGCGCACCTGGTCCGGGTCGAACGTGGCCCCGCTGCGGCCCAGGGCCGCGGCGATGCGGCCCCAGTTGGGGTCCTTGCCGAAGAGCGCGGTCTTGACCAGTGGCGAGTTGCCCACGGCCCGGGCCGCCAGCTCGGCGTCCCGGTCGTCGGCCGCGCCCTGCACCTCGATGCGGGCCACCTTGGTGCCGCCCTCGGCGTCCTGCACCAGCATGTAGGCCAGGCCCTGGCAGACCTGGTCCACCGCGGCCACGAAGTCGGCCATGTCCTCGCGGGTGATCTTTACCTCGCTGCGGCCGTTGGCCAGGCCGATGACGCAGTCGTTGGTGGAGGTGTCCCCGTCCACCGTGACCCGGTTGAAGGACTCGGCCGCGCACCCGGCCAGGATCTCCTGCCACAGCTCGGGCTCGATGGCGGCGTCGGTGAGCAGGAAGCCGAGCATGGTGGCCATGTTGGGGCAGATCATGCCCGCGCCCTTGCACATGCCCAGCACCCGCACCTCGCGGCCGTCGGCGGTGGCCATGCGGGCCGCGGCCAGCTTGGGGAAGCTGTCCGTGGTCATGATGGCCTTGGCCGCCTCCAGGGCCGAGGCCTGGCCCAGGCTCTCTTTGAGCAGGGGCATGGCCGAGCGCCACTTGTCCATGAGGAGGTGCACCCCGATGACCCCGGTGGACGCGGGCAGCACCTCGCAGGGCTTCACGTCCAGGGCCTCGGCCACCAGCTCCAGGCTCACCTTGCAGTTCACCACCCCGTCCTCGCCGGTGCAGGCGTTGGCTTGGCCGGCGTTGACCGCCACCGCGCGGAGCCAGCGCGAGGCCGCCAGGTTCTCCTTGGCCACCAGCACCGGTGCGGCCTGGAACAGGTTGGTGGTGAACACCGCGGCCGCAGTGGCCGGCACCGTGGAATAGAGCACCGCCAGGTCGTTGCGGCCGGCCTTGCGGAACCCCGCCGCCGCCGTGGCGAAGCGGAAACCCCGGGGAATAAGCATGGGAGGCTCCAAAAATTTTTATTAATTAACCAGTTGTAAACAAAGGGAGAGGCAAACCTTGCGGGTTAGCCGGGCTATTGTGGACCGGAGGGGCGGCGGCGTCAAGGACGGGGGAGGCGGCCCCAGGCGTAGAGCACGCAGTAGGTCGCGGGGATGCCCTCCGGGGTGGCGAAGCGGTCCTGGTAGGTGGAAAGAAAGGACTCGTAGCGCGTGCGCGAAGCCGCCCGCTTGTCGGGGGTGAAGGCCGTGCCCGTGCGCTGGAGGGAGAGCAGCACCTCACGCACCGAGGGGAAGAGGAGGATGCGGTTCTCGGTGCGGAACTGGGGCGAGAAACCGGCTGCGGCCAGGAGATCGAGCCAGGAATCGGCCGGGCGCAGGGGCAGCACCGAGCCGAAGCCCGATGCCGCCGACGCCGCGGCCAGCTCGGCCAGGGTGCCGGCAATGAAGATGGCCAGGGAGAAGGCCGCCCCGGGCCGGAGCAGGGAGAAGAGGGCGGGGAGGCTGCGCTCGGGGGAGGAAAACCATTGCAGGGCCGAGGCCGAGACCAGGAGGTCGAAGGAGGCGGGCGCGAAGGGCAGGGCCTCGCCGTCTCCGGCCACCAGCAAGGCCGGGGGCGCGGCCTGGCGGTGGGTGCGCAGCATGTCCCGGGAGAGGTCCAGGGCCAGGTAGCTCCCCCAGGTGATGCGGGGGGTCAGGGCCCGGGCCAGGAAGCCCGTGCCCGCGCCCACGTCCAGGACCCGGGGGTAGTTTCCGGCCGGGCAGAGGGCCGCGCAGGTGCCGGCCACGGCCTGCTGCACCCGGGCCGCCGGCCCGTAGGTGCGCGCCGCGCGGCTAAAGGTCCGGCGTATCGAGGCGGGCATGGAGCAGCTCTCGGACCAGGGGTTCGGGAATCTTGTGCCCGCATTCCGGGGCGGCCGTGGCCGCGCCCGGGAGCAGGGGGCGCAGGGCCTCCCCCCCCCGG
>JAEXTU010000141.1 GCA_023453335.1 Pseudomonadota bacterium
GTCGTGGATGGGGAAGCCGGCTCGGACCAGGGGGATGCCCCACTCCCGGGCGTAGCGATAGCCCTTGGAATTGCCCAGGAGGAAGTCCGGGGCCAGGTCCTTGGCCTCGGCGGCGATGTCGTGGAAGTCCACGTCCTCGCGGATCACCGGCTCCTCGGCGCAGAGGCCGTCGCAGGCCGCCCGCACCGCGGCTTCGCAGCCGCGGCCCGCGCCGCCGGTGGCCACCAGGACCGGCTGCACCCCGATCTCGGCCAGGAAGGCGGGGAGGCCCACCACCAGGTCCTCCTCCCCGTAGACCACGGCCCGCTTGCCGGACACGTACTTGTGCCCGTCCACGTAGGCGTCCACCAGCCGGCCGCGCTGGGCGCAGACCTGGGCGGGGATGGCCCGGCCGGAGATATCGGCCAGGGCCTCGTAGAAGGCGTCGGTCTCGCGCAGGCCCACGGGGATGCCCAGGCCGTGGCGGGCCACGCCGAAGCGGTCGGCCAGGTGCTTGCCCGCGGTGGGCAGGGCCTCCAGGGTGCGGCCCAGCTCCAGGCTGCCCCGCGCCCCGCCCATGGCCCGCACCGCGGACACCGGGGTGCCGCCCGCGGGGATGGTCGCGTAGTCCTCCAGGGCCGGGGCATCCAAAGTGTCCGAGTAGTCGGGCAGCATCACCGCCTCCAGGCCGAAGTCCTCGCAGGCCTGGCGCAAGAGGCGCAGGTCGGTGACCGAGAGCATGCCCGGGAACAGGTTGACCCCGGAGAAGCCGGAGGCCTTGGCCGTGCACAGCTGCTCCACGATGGCCCGCACCGCGGCGTGGAAGCCCTCCATGTGGGTGCCGGAGTAGCTGGGGGTGGAGACCCAGACCACCTCGGGCAGGGGCAGGTCGCCGAACTCCTTGCGGAACTCGGCCAGGATGCGGGGCACGTCGTCGCCGATGGTCTCGGTGAGGCAGGTGGTGGCCACCCCGATGACCGCGGGCGCGTACTTCTTCATGACGTTGAGCAGGCCCTTCTTGAGGTTGGGCCCGCCGCCGAACACCGCCTGCTTCTCGCCCAGAGCCGAGGAGGCGATGTCCATGGGCTCGCGGAAATGGCTGATGATGTAGCGCCGCATGTAGGTGGCGCAGCCCTGGGAGCCGTGCAGGAAGGGCACCGCCCCGGCCAGGCCGCGGAACACCAGGCTCGCGCCCAGGGGCGCGCAGAGCTTGCAGGCGTTGGTGGTGGACACGAAAGGCTCGCCGTTCTTCCCCGCGGAGGCCTTGGGGGTGAGCAGGGTGAGGGGGGCGGCCATGGCTACCTCCCTCCCGCGGCCAGGGCGCAGGCGGCGTGGCCCGCGGCCTTGGCCCGGCGCGGGGTGAAGCGCCACACCGGGCTCATGACCGTGGCGTGCACTTCGCGGGCGAAATTCTCCATGCCGATGAAACCCTCCAGGCATTCCTTGCGCTCGTGGTTGTGGTCGCAGAAGCCCACCCCCAGCTTGTAGGCGATGGGCCGCTCCTTGACCCCGCCCACCAGGATGTCCACGTCCTTTTCCTTGATGATCTGGGACATCTCCAGGGGGTTGGCGTCGTCCACGATGATGGTGCCCGGGTCGCAGATGGCGGCCAGCTCGGCGTAGTCGGCCTCGGTGCCGGTCTGGGACCCGGCCATGACCACGCTCATGCCCAAGTGGCGGAAGGCCTTGATGAGGGAGAAGGCCTTGAAGGCCCCGCCCACGTAGATGGCGGCGCGCTTGCCTTCCAGGTCCTGGCGATAGCGGGCCAGCCTGGGCATGAGCGCGGAAAGCTCCCGGCGCACCAGTGCGGTGGTGCGCTCCATGATGCCGGGGTCCGCATCCGCGAAGTGGCGGGCCACGGTGTACAGGGCCTCGGCCATGTCCTCGATGCCGAAATAGGAGACCTTGGCAAAGGGGATGCCGAAGCGCTCCTGCATGATCTTCGCTAAATCCATGGTCGCGCCGGAGCACTGCACCACGTTCAGGCTTGCCCCGTGCGCCCGGGCCAGGTCGGCGATGCGGCCGTCGCCGGTGACGTTGGCCACCACCGTGATGCCCATCTCCTCGAAGTACTTGCGGATGATCCAGATCTCGCCGGCCAGGTTGAAGTCACCCAGGATGTTGATGGCGAGCCTGGGGATGCCCGCGGTGTCGCCGGTGCCCACCAGCTCGGCCATGGCCGAGCAGGCGGCCTCGTAGCCGGCGCGCTTGTTGCCCTTGAAGCCCTCGCTCATGACCGGGATCACCGGGATGCCGGTGTCCGCAGCCACCCGCTTGCACACCGCCTTGATGTCGTCGCCGATGAGGCCCACGATGCAGGTGGAGTAGACAAAGGCCCCGGCCGGGGAGTGGCGGGCGATGAGTTCGCGCAGGGCGGCCTCCAGCTTCTTCTCGCCGCCGAAGATCACGTCCTTCTCCTGCAGGTCGGTGGAGAAGGAGAGGCGGTGCAGCTCGGGACCCGAGGAGAGCGCGCCGCGGATGTCCCAGGTGTAGGAGGCGCAGCCGATGGGGCCGTGCACCAGGTGCAGGGCGTCGGCGATGGGGTAGAGCACCACCCGGGAGCCGCAGAACACGCAGGCCCGCTGGGAAACCGCGCCGGCCAGGCTCTCGCGGTTGCAGGCGATGTCGAACTGCCCGTCGCCGATGCGGCGGATCTGGTCGCGGCGTTCGTCCAGGATGTCCAGGGTCATGGCCGGTTCCCTCCGGTGAAGTCCGTTCGGCGGATGCAGATCAGCTGGGTGGGGGCCCAGCCGATGGCCGCGTAGAAATCCAGGGCCGGGGCGTTCTCCCGGTCGCAGAGCAGCTGCATGCGGGTGGCCCCGCGGCTGGCGGCCCATCCCTCCAGCCCGGCCAGGAGCGCGCGGCCCAGGCCGCGGCCCCGGCATCCGGGCCGGACCACCACGTCTTCCACCAGGGCCGAGGGGCCGCCCTCGGCGGTGGAGATGACCAACTGGGCGGTGGCCATGCCCACGGCCTCGCCGTTCTCCTCGGCCACCAGCACCACCCGGCCGGGGTCCGGGCGGAGCATGAGGGAGAGGCCGCGGCGCTGGGCCTTGGAATCCGCCGCGAAGTCGGCCTCCAGGGTGAACAGCTCACCGAGCAGTTCCACCAGGGATTCCAGGTCGGCCATGCCGGCCTCGCGGATGTTTCCAGCTTCGCGCATCTGCCTCTCCCTCATGTTCCGTTTTTTCAGGTCAAAGGCCGGTTATCAGGCCAGGGCGTAGTCCTCGCACTGGGAGCCGTCCTCTATGGCGTCCAGGATGGCGTCCACCGCGCCCTCGGACTCCACCTTTCCGTACCAGTGGCCCGCGGGGTAGACGACCATCACCGGCCCGTCGTCGCACTGCTTCATGCAGCCGGTGGCGCAGACCAGGGCGTCCAGGCCGCGGTTCAGTATCTCCTCCTCCAGGTAGGGCAGCAGCCCGGAGGAGCCCTTCTTGTTGCAGGCCCCCTTGGCCTCGCCGGCCACGCGGAAGCTGGCGCAGACCAGGATGTGGTGGGTGGGCTTGTCCATGGGGTCCTCCTAGATCACCAGTTCAAAGGTTTCTTCGGGATCGTCCCGGTCCTTGCGGTCCAGGAAGGCGGCCAGGAAGGCCTCCACCAGGCGCATGGCGCCCTTGTAGCCCACCGTGGGGAAGTACTGGTGGCCGGGCCTGTCCAGGATGGGGAAGCCGTGCCGCACCAGTGGGATGTCCAGGTCGCGGGCCATGTACTTGCAGTAGGTGTTGCCGATGATGAGGTCCACGGGCTCGTTCTGCATCCACTGGTGGAGCAGGAACATGTCCGCCTGCTGGCCGGCCTTCACGTTGGCCCCGGGGGCGATCTCGCTGATCCGTTCCTCGAAGCGCTTGCCCGGGGTGCCGGTGATGACGTGGGCCGGGACCATGTCCAGGGAGACCAGGAACTCGGTGAGCGCGATGAGCTGGTCCGGGTCGCCCACCAGGGCCACCTTCTTGCCGTAGAGCCACTGGTGGTAGTCGGAGATGAGGTCCACCAGCTGGCCGCGCTCGAAGGCGATGGAATCGGGCACCACGGTGCCGGCCACCATGCGCATGGCGTCGACGAACCGGTCGGTGGCGGCCAGGCCGATGGGCAGGTCCAGGACTCGGCAGGGCACCTTGCACTTGGTGTCGAGCAGGCGGGCGGCATCGGCCGAGGCCCACTCGCCCAGGGCCAGGGTGCCCATGGAGTTGCCGGAGTCCTTGATGTCCTCCACGGTCGCGCCGGCGTCCGGGAACATCGTGTACTCGCCGGTGAGGGGACCGTTCATGACCCCGGAGGTGTCCGGGAACAGGATGGTCCTCACCTCCATGAGCTTGGCCAGGCGCTTGAGCTCCTCCATGTCCGAGGGCTCGACCCAGCCGGGCAGGATGTTGATTTTGCCGTTGCGGCGCCCGGAGCCTTCCGAGAAATACTTGACCATGCCCTTCACCATGTTGGAGAACCCGGTCACGTGGGAGCCCACGTAGCTGGGGGTGTTGGCGTGGATCACGTACTTGCCCGGGGGGATCTTGCCTTCCTTGCCGGCCTTGTCCGCGATCTGCGGGATGTCGTCGCCGATGGTCTCGGACAGGCAGGTGGTGTGCACCGCGATGACGTCGGGCTCGTACACGGTGAAGATGTTCTCGATGGCGGCCAGCAGGTTGGACTGCCCGCCGAACACCGAGGAGCCTTCGGTGAACGAGCTGGTGGTGGCGGAGACGGGCTCCTTGTAGTGCCGGGTCAGCGCGCTGCGGTGGTAGGCGCAGCAGCCCTGGGACCCGTGGGAGTGGGGCAGGCAGCCCTTGATGCCGAAGGCCGCGTACATGGCCCCGATGGGCTGGCAGGTCTTGGCCGGGTTGATGGTGAGCGCGGTGCGCTCCCTGACTTCCGGCGGGGTGTGGCGAAGCAGCATGTGCGTATCCTCTTGAGCGTTATTCCCACACGTAGGTGGCCGAGAGTTCAGGATTCTTCTGCCAGGGGGCCTGCATGTAGCCCCAGACCTTGGAGTTCACCAGGCGGTCGAGCTCGCGGTAGAAGTTCACCGCGCCCTGGAAGCCGGCGTAGGGGCCGCCGGAGTCGTAGCTGTGCAGCTGCTTCATGGGGATGCCCAGCTTCTGCACGCTGAACTTCTCCTTGATGCCGGCGCAGAACACGTCGGGCTTGTAGATCTCGATGAGCTTCTCGGCCTCGTACTGGTTGAGGTCGTCGACCACCAACGCGCTCTTCTCCATCTGGGCCATCATCCCTTCGTAGTCCTTGTAGGGGAAACCCTCGGCCAGGAGCGCATTCATCTCTGCCTCGGTCTTGCGGGGCTTGTAGCGCTTCTCGTCCGGGACCACCTCCAGCTCCTCGATGTTGCGGGAGTCGGCGT
>JAEXTU010000148.1 GCA_023453335.1 Pseudomonadota bacterium
GTGCAGAAGGCCGCGGCCGCGGGCATCCAGATCCTGGCCGGGGTCAGCGCGGCCACCACCCTGGCCGCCGCGTTCGCGGACCGCTGGAACGTGACCCTGGTGGGCTTCCTGCGCCGGGGCCGCATGAACGTCTACGCCCACCCCGAGCGCATCTCCTTTTCCGAACCGCCATCCTCCTGAAAGCGCGCGGCCCTGCCGGGATGGTCCCGGCAGGGCCGCGCCGTCCTCCTGTCCTCAGGCCGGCTTCACGGCCCGGAACAGCGCCCCTTCGGTCACCGGCGAACTGCGGAAACCGGTCTGCCCCGCCATCTCGGCCCGCCTGAATCCCGCCTGCCTGAGCATCTCCAGGAACACCGTTCCCGGCACGGCCCCGCCCTGTCACCCGGACCAGGCCAAGACCACAGCCTCGGCGTCGCCGGCCGGCGGGCCGGTGAGCACCTGGTCCGCCACCTGGAGCCGGCCGCCCGGGACCAACACCCGGAAGGCCTCGGCCAGGGCGCGGCCCTTGTCCACCACCAGGTTGAACACCCCGTTGGAGATGGCCAGATGGAACCGGCCGTCCGGAAAGGGCAGTGCCTCGGCGCTGCCCGGGGAGAACTCCACGTTGGCCAGGCCCGCGGCCTGCAGGTTGGCTTGGGCCCGGGCCAGCATCTCCGGCGAGGCCTCCACCCCGGCCACCCGGCCGGAGGGGCCGGCGGCCACCGCCGCCACCAGGGCGTCCAGCCCGGTCCCGCAGCCGATGTCCAGCACCGCGTCGCCCGGCAGCACCGGTCCCAGGGCAAAGGGATTGCCCACCCCGCAGAAGCCCTCCTGCACCGCCTTCGGCAAGACCGCCAGCACCTCGGCCGGATAGCCCAGGCCGGCCAGCCCGGCCCGGCCCGTGGGGTAGTTGAACAGGCCGGCCTGCCCCGCGGCCACGTCCGCGTAGCGGGCGGCCAGGCCCTCGGCGATCCGGACGCGCTGTTCAGGGGTGAACGCGAATTCCATGTGGCCTCCACGGTTGTCTATGGAGGAAAGGGGAATCCATCGAACAACAGGATAGCTGCCCTTGAAAAAAAAGCAACCGCGGCCAGGAAGAGTGGCCGCGGTTGCGGAAAATGACCGTGGGAAACGGTTACCCGGCGTTATACTCCCCGCTCTTGCCCCCACTCTTGTGCAGCAGGCGCACGCCCTCGATGCGGATGTCCTTCTGCACGGCCTTGCACATGTCGTACAGGGTCAGGGCCGCCACCGAGGCCGCGGTGAGGGCCTCCATCTCCACCCCGGTCTGGCCGGTGCAACGGGCCTCGGCCAGGACGCGCACCGTGGACTCCTTGGGGAGCAGCTCGAACTCCACGCCCACGTAGGTGAGCGGCAGGGGATGGCACAGGGGGATGAGGTGGTGGGTGGACTTGGCCGCTGAGATGCCCGCCACCTTGGCCACGGACAGGGCGTCGCCCTTGGGCAGGTTCCCGGCGGTGAGCAGGGCGTAGGTCTCCGGGGCAAGGCGCACCAGGGCTTCGGCCTTGGCCTGGCGACGGGTGTCGGCCTTGTGGCCCACGTCCACCATGGTGGCCTTTCCGGAAGAATCGATGTGCGTGAGCTTCTTGCCGGCCATCTACTCCCCCATCACCTGGTCCTTGGCCTTCTTGAAGAACTCCTTCACCTTCTTGAGGGGCTTCTCGTCCTCCAGCTTGGCGAACTCGCGCAGGAGCTCCTCCTGCTTCTTGGAGAGCCGGGTCGGCGTCTTCACGATCACCTGCACCAGGAGGGCGCCGCGGGCGGTGCTGGAGGGATGGGGCAGGCCCAGTTCCTTGAGCCGGAACACCTCGCCGCCCTGGGTGCCCTTGGGCACGTGCAGCGAGGCCGGCTCGTCCAGGGTGGGCACCTCGATGCCCTCGCCCAGGGCGGCCTGCACGATGGAAATTTCGGCGGTGTAGATGAGGTCCTGGCCTTGGCGGCGGAAGGTCTTGTCCTCCTCCACGTAGATGACCACGTAGAGGTCGCCGGGCGGGCCGCCGTGCACCCCGGCCTCGCCCTCGCCGCGCAGGCGCAGCCGGCTGCCGTTGTCCACGCCCGCCGGGATGCGCACTTCCAGCTCCCGGGTCTCCTGGGTGGCGCCCGTGCCCCGGCACGCGTCGCAGGGCGAGGTGATGACCCGGCCCTGGCCGCGGCACACCGGGCAGGTGACCGCCACCCGGAAGAAGCCCTGGGACTGGGTGATGTGGCCGCTTCCGCCGCACTGGCGGCAGGTCTGGGGTTGGGTGCCGGGCTCGGCCCCGCTCCCCTTGCAGCGCTCGCAGGTGGCCTGGCGGGGAATCTTGAGGCTGACCGTGGTGCCCTTGGCCGCCTCCCGGAAGGAGATGTTCAGGTTGTAGCGCAGGTCCGAGCCGGGCGTGGGCCGCGGGCCGCGAGCCCTCCCCGAGAACCCGAAGAACTCCCCGAAAATATCCGAGAAGGTGCTGAAGATGTCCTCGGAGCTGGAGAAGCCCGAGTACCCGTTGTCCCCCAGCCCGGCGTGGCCGAAGCGGTCGTAGCGGCCGCGCTTGTCCGCGTCGCGCAGCACGTCGTAGGCCTCGGCCGCCTCCTTGAACTTGGCCTCGGCCTCGGGATCGTCCGGGTTGCGGTCCGGGTGGAACTTCAGGGCC
>JAEXTU010000154.1 GCA_023453335.1 Pseudomonadota bacterium
CGCCAGTACGGCGTGTAGCAGGTCCGGGCCGGGATGCCCACGGCCCGGGCCGCGTCCACGAACAGGATGGACAGCTACTCGCAGCGGCCCAGCCCCCGGGTCCAGGTGTCCGCCGGCCCCTGATCCCAGCGCGCGCTGGTGGAAAACCCGGCCATGGCGAAGCACCAGCGGTTCACCGCCAGGGCCGCGGCCCGGATGTCGGAAATCCTGGCCAGGAGCGGGACCAGGGTCTCGAAGAGCTGCCTGCGCCAGGGCTGGGCGCGCTCCTGGGTCACCCGGGGGGGCAGCACGTAGCGCAGGAAAAGGTCAAAGGGGATCTGCCGGCCCCAGGGCATGGCCTCCCGGGCCAAAAAGGCGTACGCAAGGTGCTCGGCCAGGGCGGCGTCGTCCAGGGCCACGGTGTCGCCCGGTGGCAGGTTGTCCACCAGGAAGCGGGCCGCCTCCTGTTGTTCGGACCCGGCCGCATAGCGGTCCGCGAACCCGACCCGGCGCTGGGCGCAGCCTCCGGCCCCCAGGATGGACAGGACCACCAGGACGCACACCGCCAGACCCCACACCGACCACCCACGCCCATGCCGCACCTTCGCACCTCCCTTGCCGCCTTGGCCTGGTCCGGCCTGGGGGCGGCCTATGCCCTCGCCACCGCCTTGTCCCACGAACTGGTCAGCGACGTCTACCTTGCCGCGGCCCAGTGGATCGGCCCCGGCCTGGCGGACCGGGCCCAGAACATCCTGGCCCTCCTGGCCCTGGCCGCCGGGGCTTGGCTGGTGGCCGGCCCGGGACGGCGCAACGGCCGCCTGGCCGGGCGCGAGGCCCTGGCCTGGCTCATCCTGGCCGCCCTGCTGGCGGCCGCGGACCGGCTGCTCATCATCGCCCCGGTGGAGCGGGTACACTATCCCCAGTACGCCATCCTGGCGCTCCTGCTGCGCCGGGTCCTGGCTGACGAGGCCCTGGTCCTGGTCCTGGGCGGAATGGCGGGCATGGCCGACGAGTTGCGCCAGTACCTGGCCCACCCGGCCAACACCGCCTACCTGGACTGGAACGATTTCTGCCTGAACCTGCTGGGCGTAGCCACCGGCCTGCTCCTGGCCCGGCTCCTGGCCGTACGCAGCCTGGCCGGCCCCCGGGCCGCGGCCCGGGTCCCCCCCGCCCTCCTGATCTTGGTGGGCCTGCTGGCCGGCGCCGCCGCCCTGGCCTGGGCCGGCGGCCGGCTCATCCCCTACGCCCCGGCCGCCGGGGCGCTCACGGCCTTCCCCCGGGTGGCGGGCAAGCCCTGCTTCGTGCTGTCCTTTTTCCACGTTGCCGGGTTCTGGAACGTGGCGGCCACCGGCCGCTCCTGCCACGTGCTCACCCCGGGCGAGGGGCCGGTGGTGCTGCTTCTCCTCTTCGCGGTCCTGGCCGGGGTGCTGGCCTGGTCCCGGAAAAACGGACGGCCAGGAAGCCCGCAGGCTCCCCGGCCGGTTGCCGCTACACAAAAAGCTTAGGGCCGCACCGCGGGCACGTCGTCCCGGGTCACGAAGAGCAGGGAGTACTTGGCTCCCAACTCTTCGATCGCCTTCTTCTGGGCGGACTTGTCCATGTCCATGACCCGGATGAACACGTGGCGCTGGTTGGTCTCCACGGACTCATAGGCGGTGAGGATGCTCATGATCCGGCAGCCCAGCCGGGCCAGGTCCTCGATGATGCCCAGCAGGGAGCCGGGCTGGTTGGACACCGCGAATCCCATCTGGAACCCGCCGTGCAGCACGCCGGTGATCTTGATGAGCACGTCCATGACATCGCTCTCGGTGATCACCCCCACCAGCCGATCGGCGGCGTCCACCACGGGCAGGCCGCCGATGCGCTTCTCGCGCATGAGCACCGCGGCCCGCTCCACGGTGTCTTCCGGGGTCAAGGTATAGACCTTGGAGGTCATGATGTCTTTGACCTTGATCTCCGAGAGCAGGTAGTACAGCTCGTGCACGTCCAGGGTCGTGGCCTTGGAGGGCGAGGCCTCCTTGAGGTCGCGGTCGGTGACCACGCCCACCACCTTGTTGTCGGCGTCCACCACGGGCAAGAGGTGGATGGCCTTGTCCTTGATGGTCTTGGCCGCCCGCATCATGGAGGTCTCCGGGGTCACGGAGATGGGTTCCTTGGTCATCCAGTTGCCGATGAGCATGTCGTCCTCCTTGTTCCCCGCCGGGGGGGGCCGAGGCCGCCACTTGCGCGGCCCCGGCGCTCAGGGCATACTTTCTCGCACAAACCGGCTAAACATTCAACACCCCTTTCCCGGAACCCGCCGAATCCCCTGACAAATCGGAGAAAGCATGCCCTCTCTGCACCTGGACGCCTCCACCGGCCTCGGTGGCGACATGTTCCTGGCCGCCATGGCCGACCTCGGGTTCGACGCCGGCCTTCTCCAGTACGCACTGCGCACCGCCGGTCTGCGCATCGACCTGTCCTGCCCCCGTACCGTGCGCCATGGCCTGGCCGGCCGCAGGCTGGACATCTCCTTCCCGGCCGAGCAGCCCCTTCGCCACCTCGCCGACCTGCTCGGGCTCCTGGATGCCATGCCCCTGCCTCCCGAGGTGCGCGAGCGTTGCGCCCGGGCCTTTTGCCGCCTGGCCGAGGTGGAGGCCGCGGTGCACGGCATCGCGGTGGAGCAGGTGCATTTCCACGAGGTGGGCGCGGTGGACACCCTGGCCGACGTGACCGGGGCCTTCCTGGCCCTGTACGACCTGGACATCGAGCAGGTCACCTGCTCCCCCCTGCCCTGGTTCACCGGCACGGTTCAGTGCGCGCACGGGACCCTGCCCCTGCCCGCGCCGGCCACCTTGCACCTGCTCACGGGCAAGCCGGTGTTCCCCACCGGCTTCACCCGGGAGATCATCACCCCCACCGGCGCGCTCATCCTGGACCAGTGCGTGGACGCCTTCACCGCCGGACCCGCGGGCACGGTGCTGGCCGCGGGCGCCGGCTACGGCGCCCTGGACCTGGGGCCGGCCACCCAGGGCCTGCGCGCGGTGCTCTACGCGCCGGCCTGAGCCGGGTTCCAGGCCGGTTGCCATGTTCGCATCCCCCGGATATACAGTGCTTTTACCCCAGCGAGGAGCATACCCATGAGCGAGATGCAGCGGGCGGTCTGGGACGGTTCCCTGGCCGTGCACATCACGGCGGTAGACGAGCAGCACAAACGCCTCATCGCCATGATCAACGAGGCCCGGGACCACATCGAGACCGGCAAGCCCGGGTCCGACCTGGTCTTCCTCATCAAGAAGCTCTTCCAGTACGCCGAGGAGCATTTCGCCACCGAGGAGAAGCTCATGGCCGGCGCCTCCTTCCCGGAGGAGGACGCGCACAAGTCCCAGCACGCCGCATTCCGCCGCCACGTGGAGACCTTCAACCTGGACCTGGTGCTGCACACCCCGCACCTGGCCTACGACATCCTGCGCTACCTCTGGGAATGGCTGCGCGAGCACATCGCGGCCACGGACAAACGGCTGGGGGCGTTCCTGGCCTCTCGCGGCGTGCGCTAGGCATGTCCGGGCTGGAGGACTTCCTGGCCGGGTGGGGCGAGGCGCCCGGCGGCGCGCGGGAGGCCTTCCTGCGCCTGCGCGCTTTCCTGGCCTCCCTGCCCGGCGTGGAGTTCGCCTACCGCGGCCGGCCCGGGGTCAGCCACTCCCTGCGCGCGGCCCGAGCCGGCCAGGCCGGCCGGCCCCTGTTCGCCATCATCGACGTCATCGACGACGACCCCGCGGCTCGCTGGATCTCGGCCTGCCTGTACGCGGACCTGGCCCGCGACCCGGCCGGGCTGGCCACCCCGGTGCCAGGGGGCATCCTGGGCGAGGACGCCCTGTGCTTCGACCTGGAGGCCTGCGACCCGGAACTTCTGGCCTACGTGGAGGAGCGCCTGGCCGAGGCCCACGCCGCGGCCGTCGCCTGAAAACCCAAGGAGCGCCCATGCCCCTCTCCCCCCTGGCCGGCAAGCCCGCGCCCAAGGAACTGCTCATCAACGTGCCTCAGCTGGTGGCCGCGTATTATGCCCTGGCCCCGGACCCGGCCGACCCCGGCCAGCGGGTGTCCTTCGGCACCTCAGGGCACCGCGGCTCCTCCCTGGTCGGGACCTTCAACGAGCGCCACATCCTGGCCATCAGCCAGGCCATCTGCGAATACCGCGCGGCGAGAGGGTACACCGGCCCGCTGTTCGTGGGCGTGGACACCCACGCCCTGTCCGAGCCGGCCTTCATGAGCGCCCTGGAGGCCTTCGCCGGCAACGGGGTGGAGGCCCGCATCCAGCCCGAGCGCCGCTCCGGCCGCGGCTACACCCCCACCCCGGTCATCTCCCACGCCATCCTGGACCACAACCGGGGCCGCAGCGCGGGATTGGCCGACGGGGTGGTCATCACCCCCTCCCACAACCCGCCCGGGGACGGCGGGTTCAAGTACAACCCGCCCCAGGGCGGGCCGGCGGACACCGGCACCACCCAGGCCATCCAGGACCGGGCCAACGAGCTGCTCGCCGCGGACCTGGCCGGGGTGAAGCGCCTGCCCTATGCCCGGGCGCTCAAGGCCGCCACCACCCGCGACCACGACTTTGTGGCCCCCTACGTGGCCGGGCTTGCCGGGATCATCGACATGGCCGCCATCCGCGGGGCCAAGCTCAAGATCGGCGCAGACCCGCTGGGCGGCTCGGGCCTGGACTTCTGGGACCCCATCGCCGCGGCCTACGGCCTGGACATCACCGTGGTGAACCGCAGCGTGGACCCCACCTTCGGCTTCATGCCCGTGGACAAGGACGGCAAGATCCGCATGGACTGCTCGAGCCCCTACGCCATGGCCGGGCTCATCGCGCACAAGGCCAGCTTCGACATCGCCTTCGGCAACGACCCGGACTACGACCGGCACGGCATCGTGACCCGGGAGGCCGGGCTCTTGAACCCCAACCACTACCTGGCCGCCGCGGTCTGGTACCTGTTCGGCCACCGGCCGGGCTGGCGGCCCGACGCGGGGGTGGGCAAGACCCTGGTGTCCAGCTCCATGCTGGACCGGGTGGCCGCCCACCTGGGCCGCCGCCTGGTGGAGGTGCCAGTGGGCTTCAAGTGGTTCGTGGACGGGCTGCTCACCGGAGACCTGGGCTTCGGCGGCGAGGAGAGCGCCGGGGCCTCCTTCCTGCGCATGGACGGCACGGCCTGGTCCACGGACAAGGACGGGATCATCATGGACCTGCTGGCCGCGGAGATCACCGCCACCACCGGCGCGGACCCGGCCGCGCTCTACGCCGAACTCACCGGACGCTTCGGCCAGCCGGTCTACGAGCGCGCGGACGCGCCCTGCTCCCCGGAGCAGAAGAAGGCCTTCAAGAACCTCACCCCGGCCCTGGTCGCGGCCGACACCCTGGCCGGCGAGCCCATCCTGGCCAAGCTCACCAACGCCCCGGGCAACGGCGCGCCTATCGGCGGGCTCAAGGTGGCCGCCGAGAACGGCTGGTTCGCGGCCCGGCCGTCAGGGACCGAAGACATCTACAAGATCTACGCGGAATCCTTCAAGGGCAAGGAGCACTTGCAGGCCATCCAGGCCGAGGCCAAGGCCATCGTGCTGGCCGCCCTGGGCGGCTAGGGAAAGGACCGGGTTAGCCAGCGCATTGCATTTCATGCGGAAATGCCGGAAGGTGGGACCGGCGCAACCAGCCGTGCAGGAGCCTCGCCATGGCCCGATCCGACAAGGAACGCCGACAGGTCAAGGAAATCGACGGGATGGCCATGCCCGTGTCCTTCGCCACCCGGATGATGGTGGAGCCGGTGGGCCTGGCCGAGGGATTCCGCACCACCCTGTCCGGCATGGAGCGGGGCCGCTTCCTCATGCTCCAACTCCCCCGGGTCCCCGGCCTCTCTGACCACTTGTATCCCGACCGCGAGGTCAAGGTCCGCTACATCCACGAGGGCCAGGTCTATGGATTCAAGAGCCGGGTGCAGAACTACTACGTAACCCCGCACCGCCTGCTCTTCCTGGCCTTCCCCAAGACCATCGAGCGCCTCAACCTGCGCCACACCCAGCGGGTAGACTGCTTCATCCCCGCCGAGTTGGAGTTGCCGGGCAGCGTGGTCCCGCCGTTCAAGGCCATGATGCTGAACCTCTCCACCTCCGGCTGCCGCCTGGCCCTGGACGCCACGAACCAGCGCCTGCCCGGATTCGAGGTGGGCAGTTCGCTGCGCCTGGCCTTCAAGGTGGTGGGAACGGACCTAGACCTGGACCTGGAGTGCCAGGTCCAGAGCGTGGACGCCGACGGGGCCCGGATGTTCCTGGGGCTCTCCTTCACCGGCCTGGAAGAGGCCGGCCTGGTCGCCGTCCAGAGCTACGTGGACTCGGTGTCCTCGTTCCTGGAAGGGGACTGAGCCGCACGCCGGGCCTGGTCCCGGTGCCGGCGCCAGGCCATCCAGCCCCCCAGCGCCACGCTCCCGGCAAAGACCGCCAGGGCGGTGAGCAGGTTGGCCACGAAGGGGTCCAGGTCAAAGGGGTTCATGCCCTCCCCTACCCTGCCGCCCGGCCGCGGGCAAGCCCCGCCGCGCCCCGCACGCAAAAAAAGCGCGGCCCCCGA
>JAEXTU010000194.1 GCA_023453335.1 Pseudomonadota bacterium
CCCCGAGGTCTACCCCAACGGCATCCCCACCAGTCTGCCCCTGGACGTGCAGAAGGCCATGCTGGCCATCATCCCCGGCCTGGAGAAGGCGGTCATCGCGAGGCCGGGCTACGCCATCGAGTACGACTTCGCCTTCCCCACCCAGCTCGCGCCCACCCTGGAGGCCAAGGCCGTGCCCGGATTGTGGCTGGCCGGCCAGATCAACGGCACCTCGGGCTACGAGGAGGCCGCGGCCCAGGGCCTGTGGGCCGCGCTCAACGCCTTCTGCTCCCTCACCGGCCGGCCGCCCTTCCTGCCCGGCCGGGAGGACGCCTACCTGGCGGTGCTGGTGGACGACCTCACCACCAAGGGCACCGAGGAGCCCTACCGCATGTTCACCTCCCGGGCCGAGCACCGCCTGCTCCTGCGCGAGGGCAACGCCGACGCCCGGCTCACCCCCCTGGGCCGGGACCTTGGCCTGGTGGGCGACGCCCAGTGGGCCCTGTTCTCGGCCAAAAGCAAGGCCCTGGCCGAACTCCTGGCCATCCTGCACGCGGTCCAGGTGCGGCCCGACGCGCCCACCCGGGACATCCTGGCCGGCCTGGGCCAGCCCGCCCCGGGCAAGGCCGTGCCCCTGGCCGAGCTGCTGCGCCGGCCGGAGTTGTCGCTCCCGGACCTGGCCCCCCTCCATCCCGGGCTCGCGGGCTTCGCCCCCGAGGTGCAGGAGGAGGCCGAGGTGCAGGTGAAATACGCCGGATACCTGCGCCGCCAGGAGGACTTGGCCGCCCGCGCCGACCGCCTGGAGCAGGTGGCCCTGCCCCCGGACCTGGACTACGCCGGGGTGGCCGGGCTCACCCGGGAGGCGGTGGAGAAGCTCTCCCGCATCCGGCCCCTGACCCTGGGCCAGGCCGGCCGCATCTCGGGCATCACCCCGGCGGCCGTGGCCTGCCTGGAGGTGCGCCTGCGCCGCCTGGGCCGCTGAGCCGCTCCAGCTTCCTCTGTACTGGCGGGAAAAAATTCCGTATCTTGCCCATACCCGCAACGGCGAAATCCATTCACCAGAAGGAGACCGGCTTTGGAAGGAGAATCTGAGGGGTTACTCCCCTCGCTCTTGCGACGACTTTTCGGTACCCGTGACGACCTCCCCATCGAGCGCACCATCCGCGACGCCCGCGAGGACGGACACCTGGCCCCGGATCAGGCCGTCATCCTGCTCAACGTGCTGCGCCTCTCCCGCAAGCAGGTCATGGACATCATGATCCCCCGCACCGACATCGTGTGCGCCGAGGTCTCGGAACCCCTGGCCGACATCGTCCAGCTCTTCGTGGAGGAGGGCCACTCCCGGGTGCCCATCTTCCGGGAGAACCGCGACAACATCGTGGGCATCATCCACGCCAAGGACCTGCTGCGGGCCTTCCACAGCGAGGACAACGCCGCCGCCACCGCCGCGGACATCATGCGGCCCGCGCTCTTCATCCCGGAGACCAAGAACGTCTATGACATGCTCCAGGAATTCAAGGACAAGCGCATCCACCTGGCCATCGCCCTGGACGAGTACGGCGGCACCTCCGGCCTGGTGACGCTGGA
Organism: Pseudomonadota bacterium; assembly: GCA_023453335.1. Lineage (GTDB taxonomy): Bacteria > Desulfobacterota > Desulfovibrionia > Desulfovibrionales > Desulfovibrionaceae > UBA6814. The sequence continues at coordinate 1,567 of JAEXTU010000194.1, forward strand.
GGACGTGCTGGAGGAGATCGTGGGCGAGATCGAGGACGAGTACGACGAGGAGGAGCCCGCGGATATCCAGGTCCTGGACCAGGACACCGCCCTGGTCTCGGGCCGCGCTACCCTGGAGGACTTGGCCGAGGAGCTGGGCATCCGGCTCCTCTCCGAGCAGGTGGACACCGTGTCCGGCTACCTCTGCGAACTGGCCGGCCGGGTGCCGGACCAGGGCGAGCGTTTCGACCTGGACGGCCGCACCTTCCTGGTCAAGGAGGCCGACGCCCGCCAGGTGCACTGGGTCACGGTCTCCCCCCTGCCAGAACGGCCCGCCAGCCACGACTAGCCGTGCGCATCGCAGTCCTGCTCGCGGCCCTGGGGGCCTGGCTGGGGTTCGCCAACCCCGTCCTGCACCTGCCGCTCGCGGTCCTGCTCTTTCCCGGTGCCCTGGCCTGGATCGGCCTCACTGCCGAGACCCCGCGCCAGGCCTTCACGTGGGGCTGGGCCGCCGGCCTGGCCGGCTACGCCGGCAGCCTCTACTGGATCGCCCTGCCCATCCACGACTTCGGCCCCCTGCCCTGGGTCCTGGCCGCGCCCTGCCCGATGCTGCTGGCCGCGGTCATCGCCCTGTACCCGGCCCTGTTCAGCCTGGCCCTGCGCAAATTTGGCCGGGACCTGCCCTGGCCGCTCCTGGCCCTGTTCGCCGCCGGCCTGTGGGGCGGGCTGGAGCATGCGCGCGGGACGCTCTTCACCGGCTTCCCCTGGCTGGTCCTGCCCTCGGCCCTGTCCCCCTGGCCCGTTGCGGTGCAGGGCGTGGCCGTGCTGGGCGCCAACGGCCTGGCCGGGCTGCTGGCCGCCATCGCCACCCTGGCCCTGCGCGGCCGGGGGCTCTCCCTGCCCCGCCTGGCCGCGGCCGGGCTCCTGGGCCTGCTCGCCGTGTACGGCCTCTGGCGGGTGGACACCACGCCCGCCACCGTGGGCGAGGCCCGGGTGGCCATGATCCAGGGCAACGTGGACCAGGCCCATAAATGGGACCCGGCCTGGCAGGCCGAGACCCTGCGCCGCTATACCGAACTCTCCGCCCGGGAGGCCAAGGCCGGGGTCGACCTGGTGGTCTGGCCCGAGACCGCGGTGCCCTTCTTCTTCCAGGACCCCACCCCCCTGGCCCTGGCCGTGCGCGACCGGGTGAAGGACATGGGCGTGGGACTCCTGGCCGGCTCCCCGGCCTACACCCGCAGCCTGGGGTCCACGAACTACGTCCTGCACAACCGGGCCTTCCTGGTCAATGCCGAGGGCCTCACCCTGGGCCATTACGACAAGGAGCACCTGGTGCCCTTCGGCGAGTACGTGCCCCTGTCCGGCCTGCTGGGCTTCCTGCCCAAGCTGGTGCAGGGCATCGGCGAGTTCGCGCCGGGCCAGGACCAGCCGGCCTTGAGCCTGGGCAACCTTGCCCTCGGGGTGCTCATTTGCTATGAAACCATCTTTCCGGAACTGGCCCAGGACCGCGTGGAGCACGGCGCCAACCTGCTGGTGAACATCTCCAACGACGCCTGGTTCGGCCGCTCCTCGGCCCCCATCCAGCACCTGCACCTGTCGGTGCTGCGGGCCGTGGAGCAGAACCGTTGGATCGCGCGGGACACCAACACCGGCATCACCGCGCTCATCGACCCGCGCGGCCGCGTCGTGGACCAGACCCGGCTGTACGAGACCACCGCCCTGTCCGGGAGGGTGGAGCTCATCACCCAGACCACCCCCTTCCACCGCTGGCGGGCCTGGGTGGAAGCCGGCCTGATCCTGGCCGCCCTGCTGCCTCCGGTCCTGCCCCGGTCCCGGCGGCGCCGCTAACCGCAACCCCCGAGAAGAACATGGCCATAGTGCAATACGCCGACCTGAAAACCCGCTGCGCCGCGCTCACCGACCAGTACGAAACCCTCCGGGGGCGTCTTTGACCTGGACCGCGCCCGTCGCCGCCTGAACGAGATCGAGGAGGCCCTGGCCAAGCCCGGGGCCTGGGACAAGCCCGAGGCCCTGACCCCGCTGCTCAAGGAGAAGAGCGGCCTGACCACCCTGGTGACGCGCTTCGATGGCCTGGGCAAGGCCAAGGGCGACATGGACGACTGGCTGGCCATGGCCAAGGACGAACAGACCGCCGAGGTGCTGGATGCTCTGGACGAACAGATCGGCAACCTGGCGGAAAAGCTGGAAAAGGCCGAGCTGGCCACCCTGCTGGCCGGCGAGGGTGACGGCAGCGACGCCATCCTGGACATCCACCCCGGGGCCGGGGGCACCGAGGCCCAGGACTGGGCCGAGATGCTGCTCCGCATGTACCTGCGCTGGGCCGAGCGCCAGGAATTCACGGTGAAGATACTGGACCAGCTTCCGGGCGAAGAGGCCGGCATCAAGAGCGTGGCGGTGCTCATCCAGGGACCGTACGCCTACGGCCTGCTCAAGGGCGAGTCCGGCATCCACCGCCTCATCCGCATCTCACCCTTCGACTCCTCGGGCCGGCGGCACACCTCCTTCGCCTCGGTGGACGTGTTGCCCGACGTGGAGGAGAACCTGGACGTGGAGATCAAGGACGAGGACGTGCGCATCGACGTATTCCGCTCCAGCGGCCCGGGCGGCCAGAACGTGAACAAGACCAGCTCCGCGGTGCGCCTCACCCACATCCCCACCGGCATCGTGGTCTCCTGCCAGAACGAGCAGTCCCAGCACCGCAACAAGGACACCGCCTTCAAGATTCTGAAGGCCCGGCTCATCGAGCGCGAACTGCGCAAGCGCGAGGCCGAGAAGCAGGCCCAGTACGCCACCAAGGACGCCATCGGCTTCGGCAGCCAGATCCGCACCTACACCTTGCAGCCCTACCGGCTGGTCAAGGACCACCGCTCCAACACCGAGATCACCAACGTGGACGCGGTGCTGGACGGCGACCTGGACACCCTCATCCGCAACCACCTGTTGCACACCCATGCCCATGCCGCCCAATGACCCCCTGGACGCCTCGGGCCGCGAGGCCCTGAGCCGGGAGCTTGACGCCCTGCGCCGGGCGGTGCTCGCCCGCCACCCCTCCCTGTGCCCGAACCTGGAGCGGGACGGGGACCTCATGGCCCTGCTCCGCCTGGTGCCCGGCCTGTCCCTGGACCAGTGGCCCACCCTTTCCGAGAACCTGGGGCTCAAGGACTGGCTGGCCGTTCCCCTGGCCGGGGACGACGCCCCCTTCCTGGAGCAGCTGGGCCGCACCCTGGAGGACTTGGCCTTCCAGACCGAGCACGACCCGCTCACCGGCCTGCCCAACCGCCGGGCTTTTGACCGGACCATGGACCGCGAGGTGGAGCGCGCCCGCCGGGCCGGCATCTCCCTGACCGTGGCCGTGCTGGACCTGGACAACTTCAAGCGGCTCAACGACACCTGGGGCCACCCCTGCGGGGACGAGGCCCTGCTGGAGACGGCCCGCATCTTGCTAACCGGAATACGACGCTACGACCTGGCGGCGCGCATCGGGGGCGAAGAATTCGCCCTGGTCTTCCCGGAGACCGGGATGACCCGCGCCGGCGGCATTCTGGAACGCATCCTGGACTCCCTGCGTCAGGTGCGCCTGGGCTGCGGCCAGGGCATGCGGCTCACCGCCTCGGTGGGCCTGGCCTGCACCAAGGGCCGCGGCGAGCGCTGCCCGGCCGACCTGATGGAGGCCGCGGACAAGGCCCTGTACTCGGCCAAGGCCGAGGGCAAGGACCGCATCGTGGCCGCCCCGCTCCTGGACCTGGCCGCGCCGGTCCGGGCCACCCTGGTGGAGGCCAGCGAGAAACGTTTCCTCTTCACCGGCAGCTAGCCGAGGAAGGATTGCATGCGCGAAGACGAACACAAGACCCTGTCCGTGGCCGTGGTCAGCGGCAAGGGCGGAGTGGGCAAGACCAACCTGGCCCTGAACCTGGGCTACGCCCTGCACAAGGCCGGGCACCCGGTCATGCTCATGGACTGCGACCTGGGCCTGGCCAACCTGGACGTGCTCCTGGGCCTGGCCCCGGACAAGACCCTGCAGGACATGCTCCAGCCCGGGGTGACCTCGGCCGAGGTGGTGGTGCCCATCGAGCCCGGGGGCTTCGACTTCCTGCCCTCGGCCTCGGGCGTGCCCGAACTCATCGACCTGGACGAGGATCTGCAGCGCCTGCTCTTCTCCAAGCTGACCTCCATCATCGGCGGCTACGACTACCTGCTCATGGACCTGGGCGCGGGCATCTCCCGCACCGTGCTCTCCTTTGCGGCCATGGCCCAGGAGCGGCTGGTGGTCATCACCCCGGAGCCCACCTCCCTCACCGACGGCTACGCCATGATCAAGGTTCTGCACACCGAGTACGGGGTGACAAGCTTCAACGTGGTGGTCAACATGGCCGACACCCGGGTCCAGGGCGAACGCAGCTTCGAGCGCCTGGCCGCGGCCTGCAAGCGGTTCCTCGACCTGGACATCGAGTATGTGGGCACGGTGCGCTCGGACCCGGCGGTGGTCCAGGCGGTGATCCGGCAGGTGCCCCTGCTCAAACACGCCCCCACCTCGGAGGCGGGCCGGGACGTGCTGAGCCTGGCCGTGAAATTCAAGCGGATGCGGGACCGGAGGCTGCCCACCCTGTCCGCCCAGAGAATCTTATCAGAACTTCCCTTCACAATCAGGAATTCCTCTTGACCGAAAACGCCGGTATTTGGCATATATATAATGTCGTGACACACCTAGAGCCCGGAGCGGGCCTGGAATACCGGCAACGGAGGAATGGACATGAACAAAAGCGAGCTCATCAAGACCCTGGCCGAGAAGAACAACCTGCACGTTGACGAGGCATCCCTCATCGTCAACACCTTCTTCGACTCCATCAAGAGCTCCCTGGTCAAGGGCGAGCGGGTGGAGATCCGTGGCTTCGGCAGCTTCAAGGTCAAGAATTATGGCGGGTACACCGGCCGTAATCCCAAGACCGGCGACGTGGTCGATGTCCATCCCAAGAAGCTGCCATTCTTCCGCCCCGGCAAGGAGCTCAAGGAGTACGTGAACAAGTAGATGCGGCGATTCCTCCTCCTGTTGGCCTGTTGCGGGTGCACGCTCCTGTTCGCCGCGCGCGCCCAGGCCGGCGACCTGCTCACCCTGGCGTACTCGGCGAACACCGTGGGCTGGGCACATCCCTGCCCGTCCTGAGGAGGCAAGACTATTGGCGGCCTGGCCAGGCGCGCCACTCTTCTTGCATCCCTCAAGGCGGATGCCGCTCGCACCGGAGTTCCCCTGCTGGCCCTGGCCGGCCCCTACGAGTTCATCCCCACCGACCAGCTCACCCAGCTCCCGGCGACCACGGCCAAGGGCCTTGCCGCGGCCTTTGCCCAACTGCCCTATGACCGTGGCTACGCCCTGCCCGCCGAGGCCAAGTGGCTGGCGGACAACGGCGCGTCCCTGCCCCTGTACTACGCCGTGGCCAACGAACGGCCGGCCTTCGAGGTGCGGCAGTTCGGCCCGCTCAAGGTGGCCCTGCTCTTGTTCCCTGCCCTGGCCCCCGGCCTGAAAAGCGCCCCGCAGGTGGTGGGCCAGGCCGTGGCCGACAAGGCCCTGTCCCTGCGCGAACGCGCCGACCTGGTCATCGGCATCTCGCCCTGGGGCGTGGCGGCTGAGGAGGATTTCCTGGTGTCCCGGGGCCATACCGTGGACATCCTGCTCGGCGCCGGCCCCGGCCCGGGTTTCCTGGCCAGGCCCATGGCCCAGGACGCAGTCCTCTGGATACGGGCCTATGCCCAGGGCAAGACCGTGCACCAGGTGACCATTAAATCCCTGCCCCGGCGCACCCCGGACTGGAAATGGGTCCGGGACCAGAACGTCGCAGTCCTGTTGCAGTCGCTCACCGAAACCATTACAAACGACTCCGACATGGACGCGCTCCTGGCCGGTTTCCACCTGGAAAACCCCGCGAACTGAGCCCCGGCCCCGCGCCTGCCCCGGTTCCCGCACATTGCGCCCTGTCAGGGGATATCGTTGCGCATGGCTGAAATCGCCTTCTTCAAGATGCACGGCTCCGGCAACCATTTCGTGCTGCTGGACAACCGCTCCCTGCGCGTGCCCGCCCCGGACATGGCCGGTTGGGCGCGCGCCGTCTGCGCCCCCGGTTTTGGCGTGGGCGCGGACGGGCTCATATTTCTGGATATGGCCCCGGCCGGCTCCGGCGCGGACACCCTGTGGCATTTCTTCAACGCCGACGGCTCTCGGGCCGAGATGTGCGGCAACGGCTCGCGCTGCGCCGCCCGCCTGGCCGTGGAGTTGGGCATGGCCGGCCCCGAGCACGTGCTGCTCACCGACGCCGGTCCCATCCGCGCCGCGGTGGACCTGGCCTCGGACCAGGTCAAGGTGCAGCTCACCCCGCCCCGGGACCTGGCCCTGGACATCCCGCTCCTGGTCGACGGTGAGCGCCTGACCGCGCACTTCGTGAACACCGGGGTGCCACACGCGGTGGTGGAGTGCGGGGACGCGGCCACCGTGGACGTGCAGAAACTGGGCCGCGCCCTGCGCTTCCACGAGCATTTCGCCCCGGCCGGGACCAACGTGAACTTCATCTCGGGGGCGGCCCGGGACCACCTAACGCTGCGCACCTACGAGCGCGGGGTGGAGGACGAGACCTACGCCTGCGGCACCGGGGCCGCGGCCGCGGCCCTGGTGGCCAACGCCCTGGGCCTGGCCGGGAGCACGGTGGATCTGACCACTTCCGGGGGCGAGGCCTTGCGCATCTTCCTGGAAAACGGCACGGTCCACCTGCAGGGACCGGCGGTCTTCGTCTACTCCGGCCGGCTGCGCGCCGCGGCCGTGGGCCTCACCATGCCCGCGGCCGCGTAGCAGCCGTCCGCAGGAATAAACCAAGAGGGGGATGTCATGCAGTTCAAGGGGGCCTTCACCGCACTGGTGACGCCGTTTACGAACGGCGAGGTGGACGAGGAAACCTACCGACGACACATCGAGTGGCAGATCGAGTCGGGCATCGACGGCCTGGTGCCCTGCGGCACCACCGGCGAGTCCGCCACCCTGTCCCATGCCGAGCACGGCAAGGTCATCCGCATCTGCGTGGACCAGGTGAAAAAACGCGTGCCGGTGCTGGCCGGGGCCGGGTCCAATAACACCCGCGAGGCGGTGGAGCTCACCCGCTACGCCAAGGAAGCCGGCGCGGACGGGGCACTGCTCATCACCCCCTACTACAACAAGCCCACCCAGGAGGGTCTGGTGGCGCACTTCAAGGCCATTGCCAAGGAAGTGCCCATGCCCTTCGTGGTCTACAACGTGCCGGGCCGCACCGCCCTGAACCTGCTGCCGGCCACTGTGGCCCGCATGGCCCGGGAGATCCCCGAGGTCATCGGCATCAAGGAGGCCACCGGCGACCTCAAGCAGGTGGCCGAGGTGGTGGAGTACTGCCCCAAGGGCTTCACCGTGCTCTCGGGCGACGATTTCACGGTGTTGCCGCTGTTGGCCGTGGGCGGGCACGGGGTCATCTCGGTGGTCTCCAACGTCATGCCCGCCCAGATGGCCCAGATGTGCAAGGCCTTCTTCGCCGGGGACATGGCCACGGCCCAGAAGCTGCACTACGAGATGAACCCGGTGTCCCGAGCCATGTTCATCGAGACCAACCCGGTCCCGGCCAAGACCGCCCTGGAGCTCATGGGCCGCATGCCCTTCTCGGTGCGGCTGCCCCTGGTGGAACTGCTCCCGGGCAACAAGGAAAAGCTGACCGCCACGCTCAAGGAATCCGGGCTGATCTAGCCCGCCCTGTCGAATACCCGACGGCCCGCCCGGCTCCTACCCGGCGGGCCGTTTCCTTTCCGGTTGGCGCGGTTCTTGTTAGGCATCCCGGATGGGCAGGAACTGCCTGCCCGGAGACCCCATGCCCGACGCCGCCCGCACCCACTTCCTGGTCACCGGCTTGCCCCGGAGCGGCACCAACCTGGTGTTGCACGCCCTGGCCGGCCACCCCGCGGTGGTGGCCTACAACGAGTTGTTCAACGCTCACCGCATCCTATGGGGGAGCACCCCGGTGGATGCGGAACTGGGGGAGTCCTTCCTGGCCCTGCGCAACACCCGGCCCCTGGCCTTCCTGGATGCGGTGCTGAACCCCGACCTGCCGGAGGTGCAGGCCGTGGGCTTCAAGCTCTTCTACATGCAGGCCGGCGCCGAGGAGCAGGTGAGCTTCCGCCTGGTCTGGCCCTACCTGCAAGGCCTGGAGGGCCTCAAGGTGGTGGACGTGGTGCGGGAGAACCGCCTGGCCCAGGCCGTATCCTGGATCCGGGCCCGGCGCACCCGGGTCTGGGTGGAAAAGGACCAGGACCGGCCCGGCCCGCAGCAGCCCCTGGCCATCCCGGTCGGGGAGCTCACCAACTACTTCCTTTGGTTCGACACCATGCACGCGCTCCGGAGTCGGCTCTTGGAGGGCATGGACGTCCTGGCGGTCCGCTACGAAGACCTAGCCGCGGACTTCTCCGGCCATATGGCGCGCATCCAGGAACACCTGGGCATGGAGCCCCTGCCCCTGCCCCCCACCACCCGCAAGCAGCGCAGCCAGCCCCTGGCCCTGGCGGTGGCCAACTACGCCGAGCTGCGGGCGGCCTTTGCCGCGACCCCGTACGCCGCCTATTTCGAGATGGCCGAGGCCCGGGCCGCCTGACACCCGACTGGTCCGGAA